>NZ_JBMDWE010000017.1:0-89254 GCF_053579655.1 Gelidibacter sp.
TGTTGATTGTTGATTGTTGATTGTTGATTGTTGATTGTTGATTGTTGATTGTTGATTGTTGAAAATAAAATTTTCCCACAAATAAAGCAAATTTACTAGAGCAATTTTAGAATTTCCTTATGCTTTTGTGGAAAATAATAAACCCAACACTCCTCCAACTAAACTCAGCAACCGCTTGCCAATCTGCAGCTTTAGCGCATGCAGCAAGACTAAAAACTGCCAACTGAAGACTGAGGACTGCCAACTGAAGACTGAAGACTGAAGACTGAAGACTGAGGACTGCCGACTGAAAACTGACCCCCTAATTATACTGCACCTTAAAAATATCAATCAAGAAATCTGGCGGAACGATTTTATTAGGAAAACTTTCCATCAGATCAAGAACACGGTTGATGGATTCATGCCCCAATCCCATTCGCAATCCGAAATTGTGCAATTTCGCAAGTTCTTTCATTGAAATGCTCTGATCAAGATTCATCAGCAATACTAATCTATGAAATTGAACAATACGTTCGCTGTGTGATTTTAAATGCACATAATTCACAGGAAACTCGAACAAATAATCAAAGTCCTCTTGAGATATCTCCAATTGCTTGGCAACACCTAAAAGAAATTTATATTCAATCAATTTGATGGAAGCATCTATTTTAGCGAAAGCAATCATTTCTGAAAGGAGACTCAATTTTTCTACACGATTTATCATAAGGATGGCTTCTAATTTTATTTATATAAAGTTATAGAGAATTATATTTTGATAAACGTTGATTATGAGTAACTTATCGAAAAACAAACGGTAATTCAACGTGGTTTTACTACTTTCATGTATTAATTAACATCAATATATTGATAATCAGCCAATTAAAAACCCAATGTGTTTCGTCGATTTTCCGCAAATCAAATTTTGATTTCGATGAACAGCACTACTTCTTTATTCATAAATTTGTTATCTATAATCGAATTTCAACAGCCATGAAATTTTTCCACATTTTATTTTTATTCCTTTTTGCATTCGGCAATTTTGGTCATGCCCAAAGCACAGCGTCTGTACAAGTCTCAACATTTTGTTTAGAAGCACCACAATTTAAAGCTGAAAAAAAGATTTGGGTCTATCTTCCAAAAGACTATTCCGACTCCAATAAAGATTATGCTGTCATTTATATGCAGGACGCTCAAAATATTTTTGATTCCAAAACCTCCTATGCAGGCGAATGGAATGTGGATGAGTATTTGGATTCCATTTCAGACAATAACACAATTATTATAGGCATAGAACATGGTAATGACAAACGAATGGATGAATTAACACCTTATCCTAATGAAAAATATGGTGGCGGCAAAGCTGATGATTATCTTGATTTCATCATCAACACCTTAAAACCGCAAATTGACACCACTTATAGAACACTTAAGGATGCCAAACACACCACAATATTCGGATCTTCGTTGGGTGCCCTGCTGTCTTTTTATGCCATTATAAAATATCCTGACACTTTTGGAAATGCTGGTGTATTTTCGCCATCATTCTGGTTCAGTAATCGTATTTTTGACTTGATTTCTGAAAGAGACATCCATTCTAATTCAAGATTCTATTTTTTAGCAAGTTCAGATGAAAGTGAAGACATGGTTCCTGATCTACAGAAAATAGTAGAACTTCTATTAAGAAAAGGCGTTACAAAAAATCATATTAAAACGATAATCATTGAAGGCGGACATCATAATGAAGAATTATGGCGGAATAATTTTCCAGAAGCTTATCAATGGCTAATTAAGAATTAAGAATTAAGAATTAAGAAAAATTAAAAGTTTAGTTTAAACAAACCATACAGGAAAATTAAATTTTTCAATAAGTTAATAACACAATAATAGCATCATGACTAACAATGATATTTTTAAAAAGCTAAGAGTCGCACTCCAATTAAGAGACGACGAAATCGTAAAAATCCTTGAGCTGGTTGATTTCAGAATCACAAGAAGCGAACTGGGCGCATTCTTCAGAAAAGAAGACCATCCTAATTATATGGAATGCGGAGATCAAGTGCTGCGTAATTTCCTCAATGGTTTGGTTATTCACATGCGCGGGCCAAAACCTGTGAAAGGTGCAGTGCCTGTGAAAACCGAAAAGGCTAAGCCCAAGAAGGATGAAAAGGCAAAGCCTAAGAAAGACGCTTAAACACAATGGCGATTATCGCAAGCCATCAATAACAAAGACCTCACAGGTTTTGAAAACCTGTGAGGTCTGAGAATCAAAAAAGCCTGTCAGATTTTAAAATCTGACAGGCTTTTTTAAATAATCTATATAAATTAACTTAAGCTAAAACAGCTTGTACTTTATCAGCAGCTTCTTGGAATTCAGTAGCACTTAATACAGCTAAGCCTGAATCATCCAATAGTTTTTTAGCGATATCAGCGTTTGTTCCTTGTAAACGTACAATGATTGGCACATTGATATTACCCATATTTTTATAAGCATCAATAACACCTTGTGCAACTCTGTCACAACGTACAATTCCACCAAAAATATTTATCAAGATAGCTTTAACATTTGGATCTTTTAGGATGATTCTGAAAGCTGCTTCAACACGAGCCGCATCTGCAGTACCTCCAACATCTAAAAAGTTTGCTGGCTCTCCACCTGCTTGCTTGATCAAGTCCATCGTTGCCATGGCCAAACCTGCACCATTGACCATACAGCCAACGTTTCCATCTAAATCTACATAGTTTAGACCTAATGCACCTGCTTCAACTTCAATAGCACTTTCTTCACGAATATCACGTAAATCTAAATAATCCTTATGTCTGTATAACGCGTTGTCATCAATAGTAACCTTAGCATCTACAGCAATGATTTTGTCATCACTTGTTTTCAATACAGGGTTGATTTCGAATAAAGACGCATCCGATTTATCATATGCAGTATAAAGATTAGTCACAAATTTGGTCATTTCTTTAAAGGCATTGCCTTCCAATCCAAGATTAAAAGCAACACGCCTTGCTTGAAATGGT
Source organism: Gelidibacter sp. (assembly GCF_053579655.1). Classification (NCBI taxonomy): domain Bacteria; kingdom Pseudomonadati; phylum Bacteroidota; class Flavobacteriia; order Flavobacteriales; family Flavobacteriaceae; genus Gelidibacter; species Gelidibacter sp. The sequence continues at coordinate 3,004 of NZ_JBMDWE010000017.1, forward strand.
AAAACACCAACAGCAGGATCGATTTCTTCAGTAAAGATTAAATGTGGGGTTTCTTCAGCAACAGTTTCGATGTCCATTCCACCTTCAGTTGAATACATGATCATGTTACGACCAGTACCTCTATTTAAAAGTACAGACACATAAAATTCGCTGGTTTCACTTGCTCCAGGATAATATACATCCTCAGCAACCAAAACTTGATGCACCTTTTTACCTTCTGCTGAAGTTTGAGGTGTTACCAATTGCATGCCGATGATTTGTCCAGCAATTTCTTCAACTTCCTTTAGGTTTTTGGCCAATTTAACACCACCACCTTTACCACGTCCACCTGCATGAACCTGAGCTTTGATCACATACCAACCTGTTCCGGTCTCAGCGGTCAATTGTTTTGCTGCCGCAACAGCTTCATTGGCGTTTTTTGCGACAATACCACGTTGGATACGTACTCCAAAACTGCTTAAAATATCTTTTCCTTGATACTCGTGTAAATTCATCTTTAATTGTTTATTTTGTCCTTTCCTAGATCCGATAACTCGGGAGGAATTTTTTAAAATTGCCTTTTAACTTCTATGAAATGTCTAAGAAATTAATGGTCACAAAAGTAATCAACATAAATGTTTTAACCAATAAAATCGAGTATTGTTTGTATTGGTTGTCTTTATAGTATAAAAATCATATCACTTTTAGACTTTTCTTTATGTTTGAATAAAAAAAGGATTTAGATTTACGCCGATTAAAAAATTAAACACTAAAAATGGAAGCAAAAACCTTACTACAAATTGCCAAAGACTTTGAAAGCCCTGTTTATGTCTATGATACAGAAAAAATAGAAACCCAATATAAACGCTTAACATCTGCATTTTGTAAGGTAAAAAATTTGAAGATAAAGTACGCCGTCAAAGCGTTGTCTAATGTTTCGGTGTTGAAATATTTAAAAACACTAGGCGCTGGACTTGATACCGTTTCCATTCAGGAAATTAAACTCGGCTTAAAAGCAGGATTTTCTCCAGGTCAAATTATTTTTACACCCAACGGCGTTTCTCTTGAAGAAATTGAAATGGCAGCAAAACTTGGTGTTCAGATCAACATTGATAATTTATCCATCTTGGAACAATTTGGAACGCGCTATCCAAAAACACCCGTTTGCATCAGGATCAATCCGCATGTGATGGCAGGAGGCAATACAAATATCTCCGTAGGACATATTGATAGTAAATTTGGAATTTCCATTCATCAAATTCCGCTTTTATTGCGCATTATAGAGAATACTAAAATGAACATCAACGGCATACACATGCATACGGGAAGTGATATCCTTGATATTGATGTGTTCCTTTATGCCAGCGAAATTTTGTTTGATACCGCATTAAATTTTAAAAACTTAGAATTTATTGATTTTGGATCAGGCTTTAAAGTACCTTACAAAGAGGGTGATATTGAAACCAATATTGAAGAATTAGGTGAAAAATTAACACAACGCTTCAACAGTTTCTGCAAAAAATATGGCAAGGAATTAACCTTGACCTTCGAACCTGGAAAATTTCTGGTCAGTGAAGCGGGTGTATTTTTAGTGAAAGTAAACGTTGTCAAACAAACCACCTCAACGGTTTTTGCTCAAGTGGACTCTGGTTTCAACCATTTGATCAGACCGATGCTTTATGGGTCACAACACGAGATTATCAATATTTCAAATCCTGAAGGACGTGAGCGTTTTTATTCTGTAGTTGGTTATATTTGTGAAACAGACACTTTTGCAACCAATATCCGTATTAACGAAATTAGTGAAGGCGATATCCTTTGCTTTAAAAATGCAGGTGCTTACTGCTTTACCATGTCTAGCAATTATAACTCGCGTTTCAGACCAGCAGAGGTTTTATGGCATAACAAGAAAGCGCATTTGATTAGAAAACGTGAAACTTTTGATGACATTATGAAAAACCAAATTGAGATTGATTTGAGTTAAGAATTCTTGCTTCTGCGATTTTTTTATTTGTAAGAATAGCACAAATTTGCTGTATATGTAAATCGACAATACTTTCGTTCATTATAAAAAAACAAACGTTTCAAATGAATCAAATACCCGCTAAAGTAATTCGTCAAGTTTTCGTGATACTTCTCATATTATTTATGGGGAGTTTGATATTCAGGGAAATGCTCCCTTATCTTACAGGTGTTCTTGGTGCAATAACCATTTACGTCCTGTTCAGAAAATGGATGGCTACTTTGGTAAAAAAGAAGAAATGGAAACCTTCTTTGGCAGCTTTGCTTATAATGTTCATATCGTTTATAGGGATTCTTGTTCCAATTGGAGGCATCGTTTGGATGTTGAGCAATAAAATAGGAAGAGCTGTAAATAACAGTGAGGAAGTCATAAAAGCATTTAAAGACCAATTGAGTAATGTGGAGCATTATTTAGGCTTTGATATTTCTTCCAAAATTGACACTGGTGCAATTACTGGTTGGATTTCTGAAAATTTACAAATGGTTGTGGGAGGTACTTTTAATGCCTTTATAGCGATTGGCTTGATGTATTTCATGCTGTATTATATGCTGACCAATAGAAAAGAACTTCGTGAATCCTTAATAGAGTATCTTCCTTTAAAGGATGATAATCTTAAAGAGGTCGGTGTCGAAATGCAAGCGGTTGTGCGTTCAAACGCTATCGGAATTCCGTTAGTTGCACTAGCCCAAGGTATCATTGCCCTTATAGGATTTTTGATTTTTGGGGTTCAGGAACCTTTTTTCTGGTTCGTAATTGTAACCATTGGTTCTATGATTCCTTTTGTGGGCACTTTCATTGGAATTTTACCCGTATTTCTTATCAGTCTTTCCTCTGGAGATACCTTTCAAGCTTGGGGAATCTTGATTTATGGTATTGTTGTAGTCGGCACGACTGATAATATCATTCGACTTTATGTTCTCAAAAAACTCGATGATGTCCATCCGCTAATTACCTTAATTGGTGTTATTGTAGGGGTTCCTATTTTTGGTTTTATTGGTTTGATTTTTGGCCCCTTATTGATAAGTCTGTTTATATCATTGGTTAATGTCTATAGGAAAGAATATGGAGAAGAAGATAAGGCAACACATGTAAAGGAGATTTAACTATAATTCCCAGATTATAACACTGGTAAGATTCAAATAGTTTTGAAAAAAAATCACTATATTTGAATGTTTTCCTCAAGTCTTTGTAATAGCACAACGAAAGACTTATGTCCAAAAATTCATCTATTTTAAGTGTTCATTTTTTTGCTTTTAAAAGCAATTCACAATCACGCACATTTACTCCAGACCAATTCAAAACAGCTTCAATTACTTCTCTTCTTTTTTGGATTCTGGAACAGAATATTATCATTAAAAATAGGTGTTCAGAAATAAGATTTCAATTCACAAAACATTCTTGTCCCAAGCCTACGCTATTACTCAGACTACGCTCTGACTGTAACCTGCGTAAAGACGATATAAATGACACGATCGCATCCTTTCAATTGTCTAAAATCAAACTTTCAACATAATGGCAAAGCCTATTAAAATATTGATAGTAGATGATGATATGTGTGCCGCAGCAAACATCTCCTTAAAATTGTCAACTTTAGGTTATGAAATTACTGGAATTATATCCCATGGTGAAGAAGCTTTACTTCACATAAAACATGAGCAACCGGATATTATCCTACTCGAAATCCAGCTTAAAGGCAAATTTGACGGCATCAAAACAGCTCAAATAATGCAACAACATTATGATATTCCTATCATTTATTTGACAGCTAATGCCGATGATGCAAATTTTAACAGAGCAAAGACCACGCATCCTTACGCCTTCATCGCCAAACCTTACAAAATACTAGAACTTCAGCGCGCCATCGAATTAACTGTCCGTCAAATTTATTGTCATAAAAACCTTCATAATAACGAACCCATAACACACATTCACCCCTTCATTTTAAGTGATTGTATATTTGTAAGAAGTCACGAAAAAATGGTCAAAGTGATAATAAAGGATATTCTATACATTGAAGCTGAACGCAACTATTGCCGAATCCACTCCAAGGTCAAAGAATATTTATTGGTCATGACTTTAAAGGATTTAGATGAAAAACTATCTGATCCTCATTTTATAAGGATCCACCGATCATTTATTGTCAATCTATCGCAAATTGATGAAGTCGCGACAAGTCATATCGTTATTGCAAAAAAAGCGATTCCTGTTAGCAAAGCTTTAAAAGAAGAATTGCTTAACAGATTACAGACCTTATAAATCGACCTTCGATAACCAATTTTCTACTTTCGGACATTCCTTCATCATTTTCGTCCTAACCTTCTTTTATTTCTGTTTGATTATGAGTTAATTAGAGGTATCATCAGCTAACAACTGAATTTTTATAAATATGAAATCAATACTTATTCTTAGAAAATAAAAGTATTATTTCGTTTCAATTGTAATAGAAATTCTTAGGAGCTTTAGTGTTTTGATGAATTAAGCAACCCATTTGTTTTTACCTACCTTATTCAATGGAGAATTTAATGGTCTAAATAAAACTTCAGAATTCTTGATTGATAAACATGAAAACAGTTGGCATCATTGGCGGTTCACATTGTATTGAAAGCAATATCGTTGCAATTTTTTTAAATGCACATTACTATGTTAAAATAGCAACAGAAGATATTTTAAAAAAGCAAAACTACGAGCACTTAATGAATTTGGGGCATCATGAGAATCTTCATGTATGTGAACTTGATTTCAAATCGAAATCCGCTTTGAACAACTTTCTCAAAGATTGTGATTATTCCCTTTATCTGAATACTGAGGGATCTGAGGATTGATTTTTTTGAAGCGAAAAAAAATATAGAATTAGCATTAAAAAATCCAAAATAAACAAATTCGCAAATGACGGACACAACAATAATCTTATGAAGAAAACAATCATTGTAGTATTGATGCTCTGTACGTTTATCACCTACGCGCAAAAGAATAATGGAACTATCTATATTGAACACCCTGCAATTGATGCCGTTCAGGAGTTTGTAAAAGCCTCCGTTGCTGGTGACAGAACTAAATTGGCAAGTTATCTCACTGACGATTTCAAAGCCTACAATGGAACCTCCAACAAGCTTAAAGACAAAGGAAGAGATAAAGAGGCATTTCTTGACAACCAAATGGTGTATCATGATCAACTGGATTATTATGCCATTGAGACGTCTCCTGATTCATATCCTGATGCTATAGAATTCAAAAAAGACAACCCAAATGGCGATGTTTCTGTACAAACTTGGGATATTTTAAAAGGTGTTAAAAAAGACACTGGTGTTAAAATTGATGCCGCCGCCCTCAGATTATACATGCTCACAAAAAACAATAAAATCAAAATGATCATCAGCTATGGCAACGAAGGCGTCATTGATGAAATACAACTGAGTTTTTCCGACCGATCAAACGGCACCATTTACAACCATCATGACAATATAATGCAGTACGAAGAATGATTATGCCATAGAAAACAAGGATTTTGAAAAGGCCTATAGTTTTTATGACGAGAAAGCAAGATTTCAAGATTCAAGCTCTCCAATCTTTGAAAGCATTTCCTTGGACGAACAAAAAGTCAAAGACAAACAAATTTTTGACATTTATGAAATAACAAGTGTAGACATACAAGGATATCCAGATTACTTGCATTATTAATTGGGAGATGCACGAGTAGTTCAATCCTGGTGGAACATCAATCTGATCCGAAAATCCGATAAAAAAGAAATTATCATACCTATCCATTATTTACATGATTTTAATAATGAAGGAAAAATAATTTCAGAGACAGCAGATTACAACCCGAAATTATTGGATTAAAAAAAAGGAAAGGTTTGCAAATGCTCTAAAAATTTCAAATTAATTTAAAATCATATTAACCCGCCCGTCCATGACTGGCACAAAATCAAAACGATGAAGAAATTATTAATACTTGCTTTCTTATTGCCACTGATGGCAATTGGGCAAAACACAGAAGAGTACAGCGTATTCGAAACAGCCATTTTATCACCCAATCCTGCACAAGTTAGTCAATTTGAGAAAGGACTTACCTCCCACAACAAAAAGTATCATGGTGAAGGACTTTATGGAACGCGGGTTTATTGGATTTCAAATGGCCCTAATACCGGAAGCTACGCCTGGGTCATGGGACCATTTCCTTGGAGTGCCATTGATTACAGACCAACAACTGAGAATGGCCATGATATCGATTGGGACAACAACGTCATGCCCTATGTAACGGCAGGAAGTGGTGGACAGTCCTATTGGAAGTTTAATTCAGAAGTATCGCGATTCTCCAAAGACTTTACCATTAAAAATATGCTGGTAGATTACTATGATGTCAAAAGAGGGAAAATGAAAGATGCCATGAAACTGATTGAAAAGATTAATAAAGCTTACGCTGAAAAGCTACCAAATGAAACATACGGAATTTACACTAATGAATTTGGAAGCACCAAAGAAGGCCGGGACATTGCTGTTATATCTTTTTTCGATAAATCTTCATGGATAGGTCAAAATAATGAAATGGATAAAAAGTATGATGAAGTTTATGGCAAAGGAAGTTGGGACCAATTTTTAAAGGATTGGTATGATGTGACCGTAGGGGCAGAAAGTGAGCTCTGGATTTTCCGTCCAGACCTTAGCGGAATTAGTGGCGAAGTAAAAGCCCCAACACGCCAATAGAATAATTATAACGGTATATGGTCTGGATCGCTCTTGCCATTTACCTTTCACTTCTAAAAATGAATCTAAAATAAACTAGGATGAAAATTCATGTTAATTGTATAAGTAAAACGACCATCACTATTCTTATATACTATCTTTTATCTTTGACGCCAACATTGGCCCAAAATAAAGATGTTGATAAAGACATTGCAATGTACACGCAACTATGGAATGACATCGTTAATAAAGGCGAAATTGACCTGATTAACGGCACTCATTTCGACACAAACGTCGTCATGGTCATGAATCCCAAAAACATCGTAGGCATTCAAGGTTTTAAAGACTATTACCAAAACTACCTCACTGGCTTTTCAGATATCATTTTTACGGTTAAAAATGTTTTCGGTCAAGGCGATCAAATTGCAAAACACTGGAGTTTTAAAGGTAGTCACACCGGTAATTTTTTCGGTATTCCACCTACAGGTAATAAGGTCGATGTGGAAGGTGTCACACTTGTCAAAATGAAATTCGGTAAAATTGTACAAGAACAAGATTTTATGGACAATTTGTTGTTTATGGAACAATTAGGATTGATTTCTAATCCTGAAAATGTTGAAATTATTGATAGTATTTATAAAGCTTTTGCTAAAAGGGATATGCCAACAGTACTTGGTGCAATGGATGCAAAAATAATATGGAACGAAGCGGAAGGTAATTCTTTGGCTGACGGAAATCCTTACATAGGTCCAGACGCGATATTAAATGGGGTATTCATCCGGATTAACGAAATGGATGAATTCTTTGTTTTAAAAGATATCGAACTTCATAATATGAGCAACAATCAAGTATTAGCTACACTGCGTTATCATCTGAAAGTAAAATCAACAGGGAAAGAAGCTGATGTGCAGGTAGCACATCTTTGGACATTGAATAACGGTAAAATAATTGCTTTTCAACAATATGCTGATACAAAGAAGTTGGCTGAGTCCGAAGAAAATTAATTCCAAAAACAAAAGAAATAGTACTTATTTCAGGATTCAAAAGCACAACATTAACCGGCTATGAGGCACAAGCCTCTCAATATGATGGGCTTTAAACGCAAGGGAAGCAAGGTTAAAATACGCCAAGATCGCAAGGTTTCGGTCAATTCTTCGCGATATTTGCGAGAACTATAGTTTAGCGAAACAGAAACTATTCCTTTTCCAACTGCTTTTTGTACAATCCGATATTGGCCTTGATATCATCATCCAATTCTGGTTCTTTAATGTCAGTGTAGGTCTTTAAAGTGTCATACAAAACCTTTGCAATTAACAATCTTGAGGTATGTTTGCTATCACATGGAATGGCATACCAAGGCGCATAAGGTTTTGAGGTTTTATTGAGAATATCTTCGTAACAGAGCATATAATTATCCCAAAGATCACGCTCTTTTAAATCACCAGGAGAAAATTTCCAGTTTTTTTTCTCAAGTTCCAAGCGTCTTAACAAGCGGTGTTTTTGTTCCTCTTTTGAAAGGTTTAAAAAGAACTTGAAAATGATAGTGCCATTTTGCGAAATATGTTTTTCAAAATTATTGATATCTTCAAAGCGCTTTTCCCAAAATTCCTCATTAATATCGTCAACAGAATCAACTCCAGGAATGTTTTCTCTTAAGATATAAGAAGGATGCACTCTGGTCACCAAAGCGTTTTCATAATGTGTACGATTGAAAACACCAAACTTACCACGTGCGGGAAGCGCAATATAATGACGCCATAAAAAATCGTGTTTCAGTTCCAAATCGGTGGGCACTTTAAAACTATAGACAACCACCCCTCGCGAATTAAAATCCTTAAAAACCTCACGGATGAGACTATCCTTTCCGGCAGTGTCCATCCCTTGCAAACACACCAAAACCGCATATTTGCCATGGGCATACATGGTATCCTGAATTTTGGCCACCTCCTTACGGACATTTTTTAATTCCTTTTTTATTTTCTTTTTTGAAGCATCAAGATTATATTCTGTTTTCAGATCTTTTATCTTGATGGAGCCCGAGACTTTAAAGTCGTTAATTTTGATGTTTTCCATACGCTATGCCGCCGGAAATACAAGAACGATCCTCGATATAATTCGAGTATTCTAAGCGTTTGTTTTATTAAATTCTATTTTGATGCAAAAAGCTTCACGTCGTTTTCACTCACTTCTTTTTCCCCAAGGATAATAAGACGTTCTACCACGTTGCGCAACTCTCTAATATTTCCTGTCCAATCGTATTCTTGCAATAACTTGATGGCTTTTGAAGAAAACGACTTTGGAGCCGTTCCATGTTGCTCAGCTATTTGGCTTGCAAAATGTCCAATCAATAAGGGAATATCTTCCCTTCTATCATTTAATCGCGGCACTTGGATTAAGATCACCGCTAATCTGTGGTACAAATCCTCTCTAAAACGGCCTTCTTCAATTTCTTTACTCAGATTTTTATTGGTTGCAGCAACCACGCGCACATCTACTTTTATATCTTTATCGCTGCCCACGCGTTGTACACGACCTTCTTGCAAGGCTCTCAAAACCTTCGCTTGCGCAGAAAGGCTCATGTCGCCAATTTCATCAAGAAAAAGCGTACCGCCATTGGCTGCTTCAAATTTTCCGGCTCTATCTTTCACTGCACTGGTAAACGCACCTTTAACATGGCCGAACAATTCACTTTCTATCAACTCGGATGGAATCGCTGCACAATTGACCTCAATTAAAGGTCCGCTGGAACGCTCACTCTTTTCATGTAACCAATGCGCTACCAATTCTTTTCCAGTACCATTGGGCCCTGTAATCAAAACCCGCGCATCAGTAGCCGCTACTTTTTCTATCATTTCCTTGATGTGGCCAATGGCGTTACTTTCGCCAATCATCTCATAATTCCTGCTAACCTTTTTCTTTAGCATTTTATTCTCAACCACCAATTCCTTGCGGTCTAAGGCAATGCGGACCGTATTAAGCAATCTATTTAAATCAGGTGGTTTTGAGATATAATCAAAAGCGCCAAGACGCATGGTATTAATTGCAGTATCCAAATCACCATGACCAGAAATCATTACAATGGTGCTTTCTGGTTTAATTTTTTTGGCAGCCTCCAAGACTTCCACGCCATCCATTTTCGGCATTTTGATATCGCAAAGGATTAAGTCATAATCCTCTTTTTTTATTTTTTCAAGTCCAGCTAATCCATCTTCAGCTTCATCTACCTGATAGGACTCATTTTCTTCTGAAAGAATTTTCACTAAGACGCGACGGATGCTCGCTTCATCTTCAATTACTAATATTTTTGGCATTTCTAATATTTAAATTTATTCCTGTTATAAAACGGATGGTGTTTTCCTCATCACTTCGATAAAAATCATCTTTCCATTTTCCTTCTCAACCAGTAATCTTCTGAAAAACTGCTTAATGCCCATGCATTATACAAAAGGTGTTCCTTAAAATAATGTTCATAACTGAATTCACCTAAAATAATCGCTGAAGAGCGGTTTTGAAATAACTTTTATTTCGTCGTTTTATTTTAAAGTTAAGATTAAAATGACTCTTAAATGCCATCAACTATCAGCAAATTAATGAAGTTAACTTAAAGACGATGGTTTTCTAAAAACAAAAACAGAATGACAATTAATATTTCAACCATTTAAACAATTCTTTATAGGTTGGTTTTTTGCCATACATTAAAATACCCACGCGATAAATCTTAGCAGCAAACCAAACGGTAAACACAAAGGAAACTACCAATAATCCGAACGATAAAAGTTGTTGCCATATTGGAACACCAAACGGAATTCTCATTAACATGACCACTGGCGAGGTCAAAGGTATAAATGAGAATATGGTAGAAACAGTGCCATGCGGATCTTCAATAACTGTAAACACACCCACATAAATGGCCAAAACTAACGGCATGAGAATGGGCATCATAAATTGTTGTGTATCCGTTTCATTATCAACAGCAGCACCAATTGCGGCGTAGAACGAACTGTATAAAAGATAGCCACCTATGAAGAAAAACAAAAACGCAATACAAAGATTAAGAATTGGCAAATTGACAAATCCCACAATCAATTCCTGAGCGACATTTTGAGCATTTGAAGATGCCATAGCCTGATTGATCATTTCTTGTTGTGGCGTTTGCACTTGACTCATATCAATTCCAAAAATCGCTGAAACCACGAATAATAGTACACTTCCCAGGATAATCCAAATGACAAACTGAGTGACACCTGCCAACGACGTTCCAATAATTTTGCCCAGCATTAATTGAATTGGTTTTACCGAAGAAATGATGACCTCGATGATTCGACTTGTCTTTTCCTCTATAACACTACGCATAATCATATTGCCATAAATGATGATAAACATAAACAACAAGTAGCCAGCAGCCCCACCAAAAGCTAGTTTTAAATAACTATCAATTTTGGATGTTTTCTCACCATTAAAGGTTTCCTGAGCGATATCCACGGTGGTTTTTGATGCTTTTATCTGTTCGATATCTACACCCTCTTTTTGTAGTTTAAGATCTGACAATCGCTTTTCAATTCGGCGTTCCAAACTGGAGATTATAGAAACGGAAGGCGACTCGTCTGAATAAAAATTGACCGTTTCCACCAAATTAATGGTGTCAGGGCTTTTCTTAATATAAAGTAAACCAAAGTCATGTTTTGCCTTAACTAACTCTTTGGCTGTTTCCAATCCTGTGTCGTTGAGCAGCGTATAGGTAGTGTTTTCAGTGTTTTCAAACACTTCTCCTACAACACCAGTTTCATCCAGAATGGAAATTGTGCGCTTTTTGTCATTATTGACTTGAGATAAATAGGCCACAAAGGCAATCAGGGCAATCATGATTATTGGACTTAAAAAAGTCATGACAATAAAAGACCTGTTGCGCACTTTATTCAAATACTCTCTTTTGATGATAAGCGGTAAATGATTCATCTTTAGTTATTTTTTACAGTTTGAATAAAAATATCATTGACACTCGGGATCACTTCAACAAAATGATGAATTTCAGCCTTTGAAGTTAAAAAGCTCAACAGATCATTCGGCGAAGTCTCTTGAGGTAGTTTTACATTCAATTTAATATCATTATTCAAGTTTTTGAAGGTTGCAGGAAACACTTCAAATTTTTCTTCAATCAGTCGGGTGACCTCTTCCGGATTGGTCGATTGCAATCCAACCTCAAAAGTATTCGTCTTAAATTGACGCTTGATATCTGTTAACTTACCATCCAAAATTTTATTGGACTTATGGATAAGCGCAATATGGTCGCACAATTCCTCGACAGACTCCATACGATGCGTAGAGAAAATAACCGTCGCTCCTTCATCTCTTAACTGTAAAATTTCATCTTTAATCAGTGAGGCATTGATTGGGTCAAAACCAGAAAAAGGTTCATCAAAAATGAGCAATTTTGGTTTGTGAAGTACGGTTACGATAAACTGCACCTTTTGCGCTTGCCCTTTACTGAGTTCCTGAATTTTTTTATTCCACCAATCGCCAATATCCATCTTATCAAACCAATATTTGAGCCGATCTTTTGCTTCTTGTTTGGACAGGCCTTTTAACTGCGCCAAATACAAGGCCTGCTCTCCCACTTTCATGGTTTTATAAAGCCCACGTTCTTCTGGCAGATAACCAATATCACGAACATTTTCTGGCTTTAAATGTAATCCGTCCAAAAGCACCTCACCTGAATCGGGCATGGTAATTTGATTAATAATACGGATGAGTGTTGTTTTGCCTGCTCCATTCGGCCCCAGCAATCCAAAGATACTTCCTTTGGGAACTGCAATAGAGACTTCATTTAGTGCTCTAAAATCTCCAAAATTTTTGGAAACAGAATTCGCAACTAATAAGTTGTTCATAAAATAGCGTTTGATTAGTTCAGTTTAAAGAAATGTAAATATATTAAATGTTCGTGCTTAGGAATACTTATATGCTTTTATTTTAATCCTAAAACCATTAATATCTTAAGAATTCCAAAAAACAAAATGTCCTAAAAAACAAAACCCACCCTTAATAAATCAAGGATGGGAAAAAATTGCTATGAAAAAGAAAAATATCACTAAAATAAATTAGTGATATTCAAATATAGTAATATTTATCAATTTACCTCTTTCTTAGGAAAACATATCTTTTACTTTCTCAAAAAACGACTTATCAGAACTCTCTGGTTTTGGTTGAAAGTGTTCGTCATTCCTATTATTTTCAAAGAAGTCCTTTTGGTCTTTACTCAAGGTTTTTGGCGTCCATACATTAATATGAACCAACAAATCTCCTTTTCCATAACCATTGATACTAGGAATCCCCTTACCTCTCAATCGTAGGATTTTGCCCGACTGTACACCGGATTCTATCTTAATACGCACCTTGCCGGTAACCGTATCAATTTCTTGACTTGTACCCAAAACAGCATCAGGCAAACTTACATATAAATCATAATGCAAGTTATCGCCTTCACGTTTTAGCGTACTGTGTTCTTCTTCTTGAATGGCTACCAATAAGTCTCCCGAAATTCCATTTCCTGGTGCTTCGTTTCCTTTTCCAGACACTTTTAACTGCATGCCATCCACCACTCCCGGAGGAATTTTTACAGAAACGGTTTCTTCTTGAAGAACCAATCCTTGAGCATCCGCATCAGCTGGCCTTTTGTCAATCATCTCTCCTGCACCACCACATGTTGGACACGGAGAAGAGGTTTGCATGCGGCCTAAAATTGTATTCGCAATTCGGGTCACTTGGCCCGAGCCATTACAACCTGAACAGGTTTTATAAGTGGTACCTGAAGCCTGAACTTTACGTTTAACTTTTAATTTTTTCTCAACACCATTGGCGATTTCCTCTAAGGTCAAACTAATTCTGATCCTTAAATTACTGCCTTTGACACGACGTTGCTGCTGACCGCCAAATCCACCTCCAAAACCAGAGAATCCACCGCCACCAAAAATATCGCCAAACTGACTGAAAATGTCATCCATATTCATGCCACCACCGTTGAAGCCACCGCCGCCGCCTTGGAATGCCTGATGACCAAATTGGTCATAACGTGCCTTCTTATCTGCATCACTCAACACCTCATAAGCTTCAGCTGCTTTCTTGAACTTTTCTTCAGCCTCCTTATTATCAGGATTTTTATCAGGATGGTACTTTATGGCCTTTTTCCGATATGCTTTTTTAATTTCAGTTGCCGAAGCATTTTTGTCAACTTTTAATATGTCGTAATAATCTTCCTTCATTGTATGATATTTCTAATCTATTCCTAAAGAATCACTCGTGTGTTTAAAATCCTGTAATTACTTTAGGGTAACGAATCACTTTATCGCCCAATTTATAGCCTTTTTCAATGATATCAACAATCTTGCCTTTCAAATCATCAGACGCTGCAGCAATTTGGGTAATGGCTTCATGCTCATCCGCACTGAAAACATCACCTATTTCAACAACAACTTCTTCAAGTCCCTTATTATTAAGCGTGCTCTTGAATTTATTGCGAATTAGCTCAACGCCTGTCAAAAGTTCATTTTCTTGAGTTTTTGAAATTTCAGCAATGGCTCTGTCAAAATCATCTAAAACTGGTAAAAGTGACAGAATTACCTCTTGACCTGCAGTTCTGAACAACTCTATACGCTCTTTCGTAGTGCGCTTTTTATAATTTTCGAATTCTGCAAACAGTCTCAAAAACTTATCTTTTTCTTTTGCCAATTCCTCTTTCAACTGTTCTTCAACGCTTACCTCTTCTGTTTGAGGAGCCTCATTTAAAGTCTCTTCAACGTTTGTTTCAACGTCTTCAATTTTATCTTTTTTGCCCATAATATTGAACTTCATTTTTATCTTCTTTGTGAATTTGCAAAAGTACTGCCATTATTGAAAAATTGTCAAAATGTCACAACATATTTTTTTCGGCTATTCCAGGCGTTTATATATTGAATTTAACTGATAACAAATTCAACAGGCCTAAATGTCATCTCAAATGCATCTGTTCTCAGATAACAAGGACATGAAAAACCGATTTAAATATGCTTTTTAATGGTGCGCTGAACATATCTCCGATAAAGTAATTAAGGTGTAAAGTTGGAATAGAGTTTAATCCGTTGAAAAATTCATCTTATTGGTCGCGAATTCTGTCTAAATAAATTGTCCAAAGATCATTATTTCAAATGCCCTTATTTGAGAATGGCTTCTAACGCAGGTTGCACATTGGAGTAGGCAAAGTCAAAACCCGTAGCTTCAATTTTCTTTGAGCATACGCGTTGACTTTCATATAATAGAATGTACATGTCACCCAAAACTAGCTTCATAACAAACTCAGGAATATTTGGTAAGAACAAAGGTTTATGCAGCGTTTTTGCGATAACTTTTGTAAGTTCTGAATTGCTGACAGGATTTGGTGCCACACCATTATAAACACCGTCCAATTCATTTTGAATAATATGAACAAAAATTTTAGACAGATCGTAAACATGAATCCACGATTGCCATTGTTCTCCAGAACCAAAAGCTGCTCCCAGTCCTAATTTTATGGGCTTTACCATTTGAGGCAAGGCACCTTCATTCGTGTCTAACACCAAGCCTATTCTCACTTTTGAAACAAAAAGACCTAATTCTGAAAACTTATCTACTGCACTTTCCCACGCTGCTGACACTTCGCCCAAAAAAGTTGGAGATATTATCGAGAAGGATTCGTCATAATATTTAGTAAAAGAATCTGGGTAAATACCAATAGCACTGGCTGAAAGAATATGTTTGACATGATGGTTTTTCACACGAGACAAGCCTTTTTTCAAGCAACTAAGCGATTGAATCCGGCTTTCCAAAATCACTTTTTTATAACTCTTGTTCCACCGTTTGGCAATGGTTGCACCAGCTAAGTTAATAATGGCATCCACGTCTTCAAAACACTTGTCATCTATAATATCCTGTTTAGGATCCCAGTAAAAACCTTTAAAATTAGGTTCAGATTTAATTTTTTCTTTTGAAGTCGTCAAATAATGAACTGAAATATCCTCTTCATGACATCTTTTCACAATCTCCTTTCCTATTAAACCTGTTGCTCCTGTAATTAAAATTTTCATCTATTTCTGCGCTTTTTATAAAGTTAACGAATGAACACTTGAATGCTGACCACTTTAATTAAGGTTTAACAGAATTAACAAATAATTAGAATTATAAGAAAGTTTCAGAAAACAAAATGTCTTTATAAAGATGGGTATTCGATTTACTTATTCTATAAACACTCTGTTGCACGAAGTACTTAACTCAAAACTTCAGCGAATGCGATGAATATTTGGTTCGTAAACTAGCGAAATGCTAAGAGCCTTTGGTCATTGAATCATTTGGCTCGTCCCTCGCCGAATGCTAAGAGCCTTTGGTCATTGAATCATTTGGCTCGTGCCTCGCCGAATGCTAAGAGCCTTTTGTCAAAGCCGCATTTGGCTCGTCCCTCGCCGAATGCTAAGAGCCTTTTCGGGCTCTTAGCATTTCACGTTTTCCGGGTGGGCCAGGTAGTTTTTCGACGTTGAAACCAACGGCTTGCATCGCGCGACGCACACTTCCTTTAGCGGCATACGTGACCAAAACGCCCTTTTCCTTTAAGGCGTCAAACATAATCTGAAAAATAGATTCCGTCCAAAGTTCTGGCTGTACGCGCGCGCCAAAAGCATCGAAATAAATCAAATCAAATTGATTTGTATCCGTGATGTCTTTGAATAATTTTTGTTGTTTCTGAAGACTAAAATAAGGGGTCAATCGTGTGTCATTCTCCCAAGCAATGTTGTGCATTGCCTTAAAATGTGCGTTTTTTCCTGACACTTCAAGCTGTTCAGTATAATTTAATGCAGCCATTTCATCTGGCGAAATCGGGAATGCTTCTACCCCCACGTAACGAACATCTATTTGATGCTCATCGGCCTGCAACAAGGTCAAAAAAGCATTAAGTCCGGTGCCAAAGCCTATTTCTAAAATTGAAAGTTTCCGGGATGAATTAGCAGAAGTTTCTGTCGTATCTATACTTTCTTGTGAAGTATTTTGTATGTCAAAGCAAAAAAGCAAACCCTGTTTAATATACACATGGTTTGCTTCCTGTATAGCGCCGTGAACCGAATGATACTGTTCATTCCATTCTTCAATCTGGATGGTTTTAGAACCATCGGCGGTGGTAATTATTTTGCGTTGCAAGAATTATTCGTCTTTCAATAATACACCTTTTGCCTCAAAGGAAAAAGTTCTTTTTGGCGCAGTGATGGCTGCAATTTCATCGGCCGACTTGCCAGCATCTTCTGCATAATGGCGTAATTCATCAACCGGAACTTCATTTACAAAAGCCAATCCGTTAAGAACAACTTCTTTTCCGGCAATATCTTTTGGCATGAAAAAACCGTAATCTTTAAATTTCACCAGCACTTGCTCACCATCTTCAAGATTAAGTTTCATCCAGCAGCCTTTATTCTGACACACCTCATCTACCTTACCAATCATTTTAGCATTTATGGTATCTCCAATGCGCATTGCTTTGTACGCTTCAGCCATATCTGATGTTGATTTTGCAGCATCAGCCGTAATTTCTTCACCAATAGAAGTGTAATTCACAACTGCCTTTTCTATATCTTGATCTTCTGCTTTTTTTTCTTCAGTTTTACAAGCCATAACGAACAACATAATTCCAAAAACAACAAGAATTTTCTTCATAATAGTTTGATTTTTATATTTTAGTGAAGCAAATATAACTTTTATTTAAAACAAAGTTTAGATTTTTTATACTGCAAGAAATAACTAAATTTGCACCATCAAACAAAATTTAAAATGACAAAACAGACTTCACACGAAATCGATATCGTAAAATCAGATACTTCTAAAATTAACGCCGTTGATTTTGACAATCTGATATTTGGCAGAATTTTCACGGACCATATGTTTATATGTGATTTTGAGAATAACGAATGGCAAACGCCAAAAATCACGCCTTACCAAGCTATGACCATGGATCCGTCTGCACGGGTATTTCATTATGGACAAGCTGTTTTTGAAGGCATGAAAGCCTATAAAGATGATAACGGAAAAGTCTGGCTTTTTAGACCTGAAGACAATTTCAACCGTATTAATAAGTCGGCAGAACGCTTGGCAATGCCAGCATTTCCTAAGGACTACTTCTTTGAAGGGTTGACCAAATTACTAGAATTGGACAATGCGTGGATTAAACCAGGAAAGGGCAACTCTCTTTATATCAGACCTTTTATAATTGCAACCGATTCTGCAATATCAGCCTCTCCTTCAGCCAATTACCGATTCATGATCATTTGCTCACCAGCACGAGCTTACTATACCGACAAAATACAGGTTTTAGTTGCTGAACAATTCAGTAGATCTGCCAATGGTGGGGTTGGTTTTGCAAAAGCAGCCGGTAACTATGCCGCTCAGTTTTACCCTACGAGTTTGGCACAAAAAAGGGGCTTTCAACAAGTCATCTGGACAGATGCAGACACGCATGAAAAATTGGAAGAAGCAGGTACAATGAACGTATTCTTTAGAATCAATGATACGTTAATTACCGCTCCTATTAGTGATCGTATTTTAGATGGTGTGACCAGAAAAAGCCTTATTCAATTAGCGGAAGACAACAACATCAAAGTGGACGTCAGACCAATTACGGTTAGTGAAATCAAGGAAGCATCAAAAAACGGTACTTTAAAAGAAATTTTTGGAGCAGGAACTGCTGCTGTAATTAGTCCTATTTCAGCATTTGAACATAGAGAAGAATTATTCAAACTGCCAAATATCGAAAATTCATATGCAGATACTTTAAAAGATAAGATGCTTGACATTCAACACAATTTAGCTGAGGATAAACACGGCTGGAGATACGAAGCGTAAGACTAGCAAAAAACAATTTTTAAAATTCCAAATTCCAATAGTTTACACTTTGGAATTTGGGAGTTTTTATTTGGTACTTCTATTTTAAGAAATCAGAATTTTCGAAATATCTGGCATGAAATAATTAGGACCTTTAAGTACTTTTCCGTCTTCACGATAAATAGGTTCGCCATCCTCTCCCAATTTACTCATATTGCTCTTTTGGATTTCGTCAAAAACCTCTTCAATTTTATGCTGCATGCCGTGTTCAATGATGGTACCACATAAAATATAAAGCATATCGCCTAAAGCATCGGCCACCTCAACTAAATCGTTAGCATTAGCTGCCTCTAAATACTCCTCATTTTCCTCTCTCATTAATTTGTAGCGGAGCATATTTTTATCCGTTCCCAAATCGGCTTTTGGCGTTTCTCTGTAACCGATTTTAAACGCTTCATGGAAGGCTTTAACGGCCTCAATTTTTTTTTTCATAATGACAAGTTTGTATGTTGTTGTTTATTTTAAAAGTTGAAAGACCAATTCGCAAATCGAGCATCATATCCATGACCAAGGTGCATTTTTACAATAAGGACGTACAGATTCTAAAAGGTTTCATTAATTTCGCATAAAAATAGCTATATGTTATCAAATGGTCAATTGATTTTCGGGATTTCGTTTGCAATCGTATTTATCGGAGTAATGATTTATGCCTACCGGAAAGACTTAAAACTTCACAGAAAATACTATAAAGGAAGCATCTGGATTCTTGTTGCATTTATCGCCTTTATTTTGATGATTACGTTAGCAAAGTCATTTCTTTCCTGATTTTTCATCTTTTTTAGATGACATTTTAAAACAATCACGATGTTTTCAAAAATAAGATCATGATTGTTCTCATCGCGCATATCGTAATGCTTATTATTAATGTTCTACTACTCATCTTTGCTATCCATAAAAACAAAAAGCAGGACGTTTAGAACATCCTGCTTTTTGCATCAATGAAGATTATTGAGGGTTTATTTTTCTGTTCTCAAAAAGTTATACGCTTTACCATAATCTAACATCTGTCCTTTATAGGATTCTGGCTGTGTTACTTTTATTGCCGTAATCTCACCTTTATCATCCATTTCTGGCACTAAAACAGGATTTACGAAACCGCTGTAAGGGGCGTCCGGAAACTGTTCATTTCTTTTCAAGATTTCTTTATGCAATTCTTGATCTACTTTAACACCATAAGTTTCCACCAACTTCTCCACAGCTTTATAATCGCCTTCTGATTTGATACGTTGGGTTTCACGTAACAATTGACCGAAAAGATCATGTAGCTTTTCGTAATCGTTGATGTTGTAATAGGTCTTTCCATTGCGCGTAATTTTTTCAATCACATTGTCTTTCTTTCCTTTTTCAAAAACCCAAGCACTGACCCACATTCTATTTCTCATATGCGCCTGTACAACATCATCTCCTAAATTCAATCGAATTAATTGAGTCATTAACCCATTGCGGATATAGCGATCATAAGCAGCCATGCCGGTTTTTTTCCAATCCTCTACCAACCCAAGTTCCTGAAGTTTTGGATTGTATAAATAATACAGTCCAACCAAATCAGCACGTCCTTCTTCTAAGGTTGAGGCATAATTTTTAAGCGTTTCTTTGGTTTCTCCAACGCCAGGATTCAACTGTCCTGATGCGTGACCAATGACTTCATGCAAAGCCGTATGCAACTTATCTGCTTGCTGACCATAATTTATCTCAAGTTCCAATTCTTCTTGATCATTAACAAATTCCTGCACTCTACCAGTACTTCCTGCATTATTATAGGCCTCAATAATATTTCCTAGAGAAACGGATTTACTTCCCACCTCAGCACGAATCCAGTTGGCATTTGGTAAGTTCACTCCAATCGGCGTGCTTGGAGAGGCATCACCTGCCTCACCAGCAACATTGACCACCTTATAAGTGACACCAACCACATTTTTCTTTTTGTGTTCGTCCATTAATGGCGAATTATCCTCAAACCATTGTGCGTTATCTGACAGAACTTTCATTTTTTGCGACATGTCAAAATCATTGATTTGAACAATGCTTTCATAAGATCCTCTATAGCCTACTGGATCATTATACACTTCAATAAAACCATTGATATAATCCACATTTCCGGCTGTAGCAGCAGTCCATGCAACGTTATAATCATCCCAGGTTTGCAAATCGCCTGTTTTATAATACTGAATCAATAAGCCTAATGCATCGCCTTGCGCCTTGTTTTCAGCAACACCTTGAGCCAACTTCAACCATTTTGTAATTTCATCAATGGCAGCGCCATATAATCCGCCAGATTTGTAAACCAATTCTTTTAAAACTCCATTTTCCTTTACCAATTTAGAGTTCAATCCAAAAGACAGAGGTCTATGAGGATTTGGGGATTTTTTGTTTTTGTAGAATTTCTCTACATCAGCAGTCGTCACCTCTGGTCCATAAAAATTCACTGCAGATAGGGCCACATTATCAACGCCTTTGGACTGATCTACTTTCCTCATATCCTTATCATTAAAAATGACATCAAAAGCTTCTCCTTCCAACTGCGCATTTGTTTCAGCTAACAGTGATTTTAAATAATCCTGTGAAAAATCCGCCTTTAATTTATCGTTTGAATAATGATGATGAATACCACTGCTAAACCAAACACGTTTTAAATAGTTTTCAAACGCTTTCCAATCTTCTGAAGATTTATCACCCGTATAGTTGGTATAGACGGTTTCTAATGCTTTCCTGATCTCGAGATTATGACGGTAATTTTGATCCCACATAATATCACGACCAGCCAATCCAGCTTGAGTTAGGTAGTACACTAATTTTTGCTCTTTCAAGGTTAGATTTTCCCAACCCGGAATTTGGTAACGTAGAATTTTAATGTCTGCAAATTGCTCTACGGTATAATCAAATGCCGCGGCATCTTTCTTAGTCTCAACAGTATCTGACGTTGAGTCGTTGTTTGTTTTGGATTCGTTTTTGCAAGAAAAAGCTAAGCTCATTGCCAGCGCGATCCCGAATATCGTTTTTAAGTTCATCAGTTGAATTTTAAATATTTATACTACAAATGTAATATTTATTAGGATACTATAAAATTGTCTATATTTGATGAACTCTACAAAACCCACCATGAAATTTTTTAAATACCTTCTATTTCTATTGCTCATTGCCTTCATTGGAATGGCTATTTATGTTGCCGTTCAACCCAACGATTTTGAAGTCTCAGAAACCACTACTATAAATGCTCCAAAAGCCGTAATTTTCGAAATTGTTTCCGATAGCACCGATATGGATTGGTCTTCGTTTTGGAAAGCATCAGAAACACTACAGAAATCAGTATTCAAATCTAACGACTCCATCAATCAGATCTTTACGAGTAATCGCATTAAAAACTCAGAATTGAAATGGGTTTTCGTCTCTAATGCTGATGGTTCCACGACCGTAACAAGAACGCTTGATGCAGATAAGTTATCGTTCATGACCAAAGCGAAATTTGCTTTATTTGGCGATAACAAAGATCATCTTTCAGAACAGTTTAAAACCGATCTAGTAAGTCTCGACAAAAAAGTAGCCGTAAGTATGTCTGCCTATACTATAAAAGTAGAGGGTATTACAGACTATGGCGGCGGGTTTTATATGTACAATACCATTTCTTCAACGAGTAACAATATGATTGCGACAATGACGAAACAACATCATGAACTCATCTCATTTATGAATGTTCATCATGTAACCGCCAGCGGCATGCCGTTTACCATTTTCATAGAAATGGATGCAGAAACTGGCAATGTCATCATGAGTAACGCCATTCCCATCCGAGAAAGAGTGATTGTTGCCGAAGACAGCAATATTCTTTGTGGTTATATGGAGCGAACCAAAGCTCTTAAAGTGACTTTACAGGGAAATTATACCAATTTAAAAGAAGCTTGGGCAACGGCCAGAAAATATTTAAAAGATAACAATTTGGAAGCTTCAGAAATGAGCCCATTTGAGGTTTACAAAAACGATGCTACAACTATTCCAAATCCTGCCCATTGGATGACCGATATTTACATTCCTATTGTAGAAAAAATTGAAACTGTAGAAAACACGGAAACTTTCTAAAATAATTCCTATAAGTTTTTGTTCGCGGTGGATTTGGTAAATAGCTGATTATATTGTTTCACAGAGTCGCACGGAGAAAACACAGAGTTGCACAGAGAATATATTTAAAATACCGATATAATAGAGCGTGAAAATTTCCCGCAGTTAGCGCGGATTTCCGCAGATATTAAAAGCTCACAATCTAGAACGATCTTTCTGAAAACTGAGACTGCGACTGCCTGCCCGTCCGTAGCTTCAGCGAAGGCGGGAAGACTGCCAACTGAGGACTGAAGACCGCAAAGTTTCCCGCAGATAGCGCAAATTTCCGCAGACGTTACAAGCTCACAATAAAGAACGATCTTTCTGAAAACTGAGACTGCAACTGCCTGCCCGTCAGGAGCTTAAACGAAGGCGGGAAGACTGCCAACTGAGGACTGAAGACCGCAAAGTTTGCCGCAGATAGCGCAAATTTCCGCAGACGTTACAAGCTCACAATAAATAACGATCTTTCTGAAAACTGAGACTGAGACTGAGACTGTCTGCCCGTCGGTAGCTTCAGCGAAGGCGGTAAGACTGCCAACTGAGGACTAAAAAGTGAAGACTGCCAACTAAAAAGCCTTCACTCCCGCTCTAACCTCAACATCGATATAATTTTCACGAGGTACAATCGGACAAGAGTACTTCTCATTATAGGCACAATACGGATTATAGGCGGTATTAAAATCGATAGTCATCGAGTTTCCTTCAGGGATTTTTAAATCAATATAACGTCCACCACCATAGCTTTCGTCACCATTGGTATCATCTAAAAAAGGCAGGAACAAGTAATCCTCAAAACCTTCTTCGTTCATCAAATCCAAATCGCGATAGACATTCAATTGAAAGGATTCTCCCTTTAAATTAAAAGTGACTTCGCCATATTTCACATATTCTGGAAGTCTATCGGTAGTGGTCTTCATTTTGAATGGTTTTTCATCAGGTGTACTTCTAAAAGCTGCCTGAACCACATATGCCGAATCCACTTTAAAAAAGTCCAGTGCTTTAAAATCCCTTCTGTCCTTCTTTTTTAAAGGCGATTTTGAAGCGTCCTTAAATTCTGAATTTAAATTTCTTTGAAATTCTGTTTCACCTTGCAAACGCTCTTTGGGCTGATTACAACCTAGCAATAAAAATATTCCGAAAAAAAGTGAGTAAATTGTTTTCATGTGTTTATACTTATGGATTTTCAATGGTCACTTTCAGTTCTCAATTAATCATCTCATTGTGAGATTAAATTTTGAAATGCACATTACCTGAAAAATAACTAAATAACAAAAATACAACTTAAACCATTTTTCCCTAATTTTGATCAACAATTATAAATAATGCTCCATATTATCAGTTCATACAGGCAAAATAAGAACTCCTTCTTGAGAGATCGGACTTGTTATGTGCTATGATAATATGAATACATATTAAAGAATATAAAAGGTCCAACATTAACGTCGGACCTTTTTGTTTTAAAAAGAGTGTGTTTATTTATAAATAATCATACTTAATCAATTTGATTAAAGTGAAAATCTCAATTTACAACATTGGAAGTTACCAGAAATGAAAATAATATTTAATAAATACCTTGGTACATTTGGAGGTCTTTCACGAGAAGTCTGGTGGCTTGCCACGATCACGCTTATCAATAGATCAGGCACTATGGTCATTCCATTTTTGTCCTTGTATCTTACTTCCGATTTGCATTTTTCTTTAGATGAAGTCGCGTGGATCATGACGGTTTTCGGCTTTGGTTCTTTGGCCGGTTCCTGGATTGGCGGAAAACTCACCGATACTATTGGGTATTATAAAGTCATGGTTATGAGCTTGATTTTGAGTGGTGCATTATTTATTAGTATGCAGTTTTTGGAAACGTTCAATGCTATTTGTATCGGGATTTTTATATTAATGACGGTAGCCGATATGTTCGGACCTGCCATGTTTGTTGCTTTAAACACCTATAGTAAACCAGAAAACAAAACACGAAGTTTGACCTTGATCCGATTGGCAATTAACCTCGGATTTTCAGTAGGCCCCGCTATTGGCGGAATAATCATTGTTACCTTGGACTATGGCGGGTTATTTTTGATAGATGGACTTACCTGTATTAGTGCTGGTATCGTATTGCTGAATGTATTGCATCCAAAAAAATCTAAAGCCATTGACACTGAAATAAATCCGAATCCGAAATCGGCCTACAGCGACAAATCTTTTATTATTTTTCTTGTCGCCATGGTCATATTTGGAGTCGTTTTTCTACAATTTATTTCAACGCTTCCGTATTTTTATAAAAAAGAAATTAGGCTTTCTGAATTTGAGATTGGAATGCTGATGGCTTTGAACGGGCTTTTAATATTCATTTTTGAAATGCCACTCATCAAATGGATAGAAACCAAATCATACACCAAAATTGGATTAATGATTTTTGGACTTCTCCTGACAAGTGTCAGTTTTCTATTGTTAGTCATTAATCCATGGTTGGGATTTATAGTGATTAGTATGATTTTATTGACTTTTGGCGAAATGATTGTGTTTCCTTTTTCAAACGCCTTTGCTTTAATTCGGGCAAAACGAGGACTAAAAGGAGAATATATGGCGCTTTATAGCATTGCCTTTTCCATTTCGCATATTTTTGCACATAACTTAGGATTTCATTTGATTGAAAACCTAGGATTTCATAAAACCTGGGGCATTATGAGTATTTTAGGTCTTATAGGCTTAGCTCTATTAATCTATCTTAAAAGCTACATGAACCGCACCACACAAACCGTACAACATGTCAAAAACATATAGAGTTTTAATTATTGGAGCAGGCCCAATTGGAATTGCCTGTGCCTTAGAATGCAAAAAAAGGAATTGGGATTATCTCGTTCTTGAAAAGGGAGCATTGACCAATTCCTTATTTAATTACCCAAAAAACATGACTTTTTTTTCAACGTCTGAAAAGCTTGAAATTAATGACATTCCTTTTATCAGCAATAACCCAAAACCCAATAGAGATGAAGCGCTCGAGTATTACAGACGTGTCGCCACTTCAAATCAGTTGAATATTCATATGTATGAAGAAGTTGAAACTGTAATCAAAGTAGATGATTACTTTATAATCACGTCTTCAAAAACGAAATATTATGCCGACAAGGTAATCATTGCCTCAGGATTTTATGACATCCCAAATCTATTACAGGTTCCTGGAGAAGATTTGCCGAAAGTGACCCATTATTATAACGAAGCGCATCCTTATGCCATGCAGCATTTGGTTGTGGTTGGCGCAAGCAATTCGGCAGTTGATGCGGCGCTCGAAATTTGGCGTAAAGGCGGAAAAGTCACTATGGTCATCAGAGGTTCAGAAATTGGCGATCGTGTGAAATATTGGGTAAGACCAGATATTATTAACAGGATTGCAGAAGGAAGTATTACCGCGTATTACAAATCAGAAATAGTAAAAATCACGACAAAAGACATTACCATTGCAACATCAAACGGCGAAAAGACCTTTGCCAACGATTTTGTTGTGGCATTGACCGGCTATCAACCTAATTTTAAATTCCTCACCGAAGCTGGAATCAACCTCTCCAAAGATGCCGCTTGCCTCCCTCAATATGATCCAAATACTATGGAAACCAATATTTCTGGATTATATTTGGCTGGCGTAATTTGTGGCGGCATGGAAACCCATAAATGGTTTATTGAAAACTCGAGAATTCATGCTAAAGTAATCACAGAACATATTGAAAATTTAGACCTTCAAAAAGATTAAATTATGGAGCAATGGGAAAAACTGCCTGTATTTCAAAAGGCAAGAGAAATTATGGATCTTGTAGGTTCCATCATAGACTCCGTTGAAAAAACCGACATCGAATTTAACGACCCCATCGAAGCCGAAATGATTCAACATAATCTCAAATACATGGGCATTAACGCTTCAACAATTCCTGCAAAAATTGCCGGTGCTTCCTCTGAAGATATGCTCTATGACATTAGAATGGAAAATGCGGCCATTATTAGAAAAGCGGCAAGAGAGTTAATCACTGATGCGCGAGGTTTACAAATGCACGGCTATCCAGATACAGAATATTTGGATCTCTTAAGAAACGAAGTCGAAGAGTTCAGAATATTATTTGCTGAATGGGTAAAGACCTTTGATTGCTGGAACTACATCATCGACCGTTGGGGACTTTTTAATCCGCCAGGTGTAAATTATGACGATGAGGATCCTGATGACGACATCCCATTCAACTTTGATGATTTTGATGGCTTTGATGACCTTTAAAATCAAATCCTCTTATTTTATTGGCTTAACTTCGTTGTATTTTATAACATGAGACAATACGATCTGCGTTTTAGTCTCGCCATAAACAATAAGCTGATCTATAAAGCTCTCTAAATGTTTTTGGTTTTTAAGCGCCACTTCCATCACAATGTTCTCGTTACCAGTTATTCGGTAGCAATTCAACACCTCTTCATAGGTTTTTACCTTTTCAAGAAATGGTTTCAGCATACCCATAAACGCTCTTAGTGTGATAATGGCCTTAAGTTGATACCCTGCTTCAAACGGAGATACGAAAGCATGATACCCTTGGATAATTCCAGCGTCTTCCATCTTTTTTATACGTTCAGAAACCGCTGGAGAACTGATTCCCACCTGTCTACCAATTGCGGCGTTCGACTGACGCGCATTATTCTGTAAACACTTTAAAATCTTCCAGTTAAGTGAATCAATACTCATTCTAAAGAAATTTAACTTAATTGCTTTAATAGTTAAAGCAAATATAGTCTTTTACTTTAATAACGATTATAACAGGTCTGATTTTGTCACTAAATTTGATAAATCACTATTAAGAATCATGTTGTACCCAATCCCATCTCACCTATCTGATTTGCCTATTTATAAAAAGGCGATGGAAATTATTATACTTTCCAGAAGCATTTCCACCTATTTAAATCAGGATTTATCCTATTTAAAACCTGATGGTTCGGAAGATGCACATATTTATTTTTCTGGAGATATTATACAACAATCCACTTCCTTGGCTCCTGAAATAGTCAATGCTGAAATAGAGCGTCATACCGATAAAAAATATAAACATATTGCTTCTTTGGAGCGATTGACCACCATGCTCTATAAAAATTGCAAACGCTTGGAACAAAGCCACAGTAATGGCAGAGAATATCTTCCAATATTAAGAAGAGAATTGCGCAAGTTTAGAAGATTGCAGCATACCTGGATGATGACCTTATAGCGCGACAAAATTCAAAAAGACAAATACAAAATTACAATTACGAAACTCCTTTCAGCCGACGAACATTCTGACGAAGTTTTTAAAACAGAATGAAAGTCCGCTGCATTCGTAAAATTTTTATACTGAAAATTTATAACAGTATACTCAGGGAACAAATAGATTTGTGGAAATTAGTGTAATTCGTGTCAAAAATATTTAGAAGCTGAAGCATGCAGTTTTAACTGAATTTCAGACCAACAAATATCTTTTCGAATAAAGCCAATACTACAGATTAATGGCAGACTTTGCAGTCCTCTCTTTCTTGTAATTCACCCACCAAATAGCCATGGTCATTGATTTTAAAATCGCAACAATCCACAAAACCTTGTGCAATGAGTTTTCTGGCACGTTGAATTTGAGATTTAACAGTCGACAAAGGCAATTGCAATTGTTCAGAAATTTCCGCTTGTTTTAAACCTTGAATATCAAATAAAACTAAAGGTTTTCTATATTTTTTTGGCAAGGCTTTTATAATACCATGCAAACAATCTTCTCGTGTATGTTCGGGATTGGCTTCTTTATCGGCAACAGTATCTTCAGTGATGGCATAGCTCAAACTATTACTTCTAAAATAATCCATAACTGAATAACGTGCGATAGAAAATACCCAGGCTTTTAATTTATCTATATCCTTTAAGGTTTCCAATTTGGTATGAACCTTAATAAAAGTTTCTTGCAGTAAATCATCCGCCACGGCTTCATCCTTCACCTTTGTAAAAATAAAGTACTTAACGTCAGCCGCATATAATTCCCAAACCTTTTTAGTTTTCATAAAAGTGCATTAAAAAAAGAGTCTACTTTAGTATAAAACTACTAAAATAGACTCTCATTATTAACATTTTAAACAAAGCTTAACAGTTGCAATTGGCACATGTACAGTTTTCACAGGTACAAGCAGCACAATTTCCTTTTTGGCAGCTAGTGCAGGTGCAGGTGCATTCTTTATCTTTCATAATCTATAAATTTTAAGGTTCATCTAATAGACGTGAAAAGATTCAAAAAGATGCATTTTTTTGAAACTATTTCGATTAAAAAATCAATCGAAATCTTTAAGGCCTTCAATTTGACTTTCTGCCAAATGATATTTTTCTGATTTGATGGTGTAAAGCAACCAATCAAAATAATTTTGCGATCTTCTTGTGAAATTGTAGCGTAGAGTAGTTTCCATAATTGAATTATTATATAGGTTATACATTAGAAAGTAAATCGTGACTACCTAAAATTAGGGTCGAAAATCCAAAGCAACATCATTTTTTAATATAAATTAGTTGTTTTACACATTTAACTGCCTCATAAGCATTGCTTTACAAAAATCGACGATAAAACGTAAAGACTTTAAACACAAAAAACCCTGAACTGTTTAAATTCAGGGTTTTGGGTGTTTAGAATAAAACTTGCTTTTTAGATCTGTTTAGATGGCTTTGAAGCGAGATGTTGAGATCTCTCGACAAGTTGTGATAAGCGACTCACACACATTTCCCTAAAAGTAAATTCAGATAAATAAAACATTGAACTTGCTCGAAGAGATCCCTCCACAGGCTCGGGATAAGCGACTCGCACACATTTCCCGAAAAGTAAATTCAGACAAATAAAATATTGAACTTGACTGAAAAGATCCCTCGACAGGCTCGGGATAAGCGACTCACACGCCTTTCCCGAAAAGGAAATTCAGACAAATAAAATATTGAACTTGACTGAAAAGATCTCTCGACAGGCTCGGGATAAGCGACTCACGCATTTCCCGAAAAGGAGATCCACATAAATTACAGATTGAACTTGACTGAAAAGATCCCTCGACAGGCTCGGGATAAGCGACTCACACAAGTTTCGCGCAAAGCGAAACTTGGTTCGCTGCTTACATATTTCTTCTGTACTGTCCTCCTACTTCAAATAAGGATTCCGTAATTTGACCCAAGGAAGCTACTTTACAGACTTCCATCAAGGCTTCAAAAATATTCTCATTATGAATGGCTTTGTGTTGCAATTCTGTTAACATGGCTTCAATATGATTTCCTTTATGAAGGTTTTCAAGGGTTTTGATTTGCAATTGCTTTTCTTCTTCAGTGGCGCGGATGACTTCCTTCGGAATAACCGTCGGCGACCCTTGACTGCTTAAAAAGGTATTCACACCGATTATAGGAAATTCTCCATTATGTTTCAAGGTCTCATAATACAAGCTTTCTTCCTGAATTTTGCTGCGTTGGTACATGGTTTCCATGGCTCCAAGAACGCCACCTCTTTCGGTAATTCGATCAAATTCCAATAAAACAGCTTCTTCAACTAAATCGGTCAATTCTTCAATAATAAATGAGCCTTGAATAGGGTTTTCGTTCTTCGCTAAACCTAACTCCTTATTGATAATCAACTGAATGGCCATAGCTCGACGTACAGATTCTTCCGTTGGCGTGGTAATGGCTTCATCATATGCATTTGTATGTAACGAATTACAGTTATCATAAATAGCGTATAAGGCCTGAAGCGTGGTACGAATGTCGTTAAAATCAATCTCCTGAGCATGTAAACTACGTCCAGAAGTTTGAATGTGATATTTTAACATTTGTGCCCTTGGATCAGCGGCATATTTATTTTTCATCGCTTTTGCCCATATTTTACGGGCAACGCGACCAATTACAGCGTATTCTGGATCGATCCCGTTGGAGAAAAAGAAAGAGAGGTTAGGTCCAAATTTATTGATGTCCATACCTCTACTTAAATAATATTCCACATAAGTAAATCCGTTGGATAAGGTCAAGGCCAATTGCGTGATGGGATTCGCGCCTGCTTCTGCAATATGATATCCAGAAATAGATACCGAATAGAAGTTGCGCACATTATTCTCAATAAAATATTCCTGCACGTCGCCCATCAATCGTAAGGCAAATTCCGTAGAAAAAATACAAGTGTTTTGAGCCTGGTCTTCCTTTAAAATATCCGCTTGAACGGTACCACGCACTTGGGCAATCGTTTTAACTTTGATTTCTTGGTAAATGTCATTTGGCAATACCTGATCGCCCGTAACACCCAAAAGCATCAATCCCAAGCCGTCATTTGTTTCTGGTAATTCACCATTATAGATTGGCCGATCTACACCTTTCTCTTTGTAGATTTTGGCAATTTTAGCCTCAACCTCCTTTTCAAGTCCGTTTTCTTTAATATAAAATTCACATTGCTGATCGATCGCGGCATTCATAAAAAAGCCCAACAACATTGGCGCAGGGCCATTAATCGTCATACTGACCGAAGTCATCGGATGCGACAGATTAAATCCAGAATACAATTTTTTGGCATCATCCAAACAACAAATGCTTACCCCCGCATTTCCGATTTTACCGTAAATATCAGGTCGCAAATCTGGATCATTTCCGTAAAGCGTAACACTGTCAAAAGCCGTTGACAAACGTTTGGCAGGTAAACCCATACTCACATAATGAAAACGTCTGTTGGTCCTTTCTGGTCCGCCTTCTCCAGCAAACATACGTGCTGGATCTTCTCCCATTCTTTTAAAAGGATATAATCCTGAGGTAAAAGGAAATTCGCCAGGCACATTTTCCTGAAGAATCCATCTTAAAATATCGCCCCAAGCTTGATATTTTGGAAGTGCTACTTTCGGGATTTGTAAATGTGAAAGCGACTCAGTGTGTGTTTCAATTTTTATTTCCTTATCGCGTACTTTAAACGAATAGATAGGATTTTTGTAAGTATTGACCTTTTCATCCCAACCCGTAATAACCTCCCAATTATAAGGGTCGAGATTCAATTTGACCCGGTCAAATTCGGCCACCAATAATTTTATAAAATCTTTATTCTCTGAGCTTGTCGAACTTACAGAATTATCATCAATTCCCGCTTTATCCAATTCCGGAGCATGTCCAATAACCGATTCGATTGTTTTATAAATACCAAAGAGTTTTTGCGCCACTTCCACTTGCTCATTGGCTGTTTTGTCATACGCGCGATTGCTTTCTGCAATCTCTGATAGATATCTCGTTCTTGCTGGTGGAATCACAAAAATCTTCTCGCTCATTTCTTCAGAAATGGTATAAGAAGAATTTAAATCGGCATGCGTTTTTTCAACAATTTTATCCATAATCGCTTTGTAGAGCGTGTTCATTCCTGGATCATTAAATTGCGAAGCGATCGTGCCGTAAACGGGTAAATCCTTTTGGTCAACATCCCATAACAGATGATTACGCACATATTGTTTTTTAACATCGCGCAAAGCATCCAAAGAACCGCGTTTATCAAATTTGTTGATGGCCACCAAATCTGCAAAATCGAGCATATCAATCTTTTCCAACTGCGTGGCTGCACCAAATTCAGGTGTCATGACGTATAAGGACACATCAGAATGCTCAATGATTTCAGTATCTGATTGACCGATTCCTGAAGTTTCTAAAATGATTAAATCATATTTAGCGGCTTTCAGCACCTCTGTAGCCTCATGTACATATTTTGACAATGCTAAATTAGCTTGTCGCGTTGCCAAACTACGCATATAAACACGTGAGTTGTTGATGGAGTTCATACGGATACGGTCGCCCAATAAAGCGCCGCCTGTTTTTCGTTTGGAAGGATCCACAGAAACCAAGGCCACTGTTTTTTCAGGAAAATCGATTAAAAACCGACGTACCAATTCATCCACCAAAGATGATTTTCCCGCACCACCCGTTCCAGTAATTCCGAGAACTGGTGTTTTTGAGGTTTTATTGATATCGTGAATTTTATCTAAGGTCACCTTTGCAACTTCCGGAAAGTTTTCGGCTGAAGAAATAATCCGTGCGATCGCTCTTGGATTTTTACTCTCCAACTCCTCCAATTCGCCATTAAGCACATCGCCAATGGCGTAATCTGAAGTTTGCACCAAATCATTGATCATCCCTTGCAAACCAAGCGCTCTTCCATCATCCGGAGAATAAATCCTCGTAATCCCATAATCCATCAATTCTTTGATTTCTTCGGGAAGAATCACACCGCCTCCACCACCAAAAATTTTGATATGTCCAGCACCTTTTTCCTTCAATAGATCATGCATATATTTAAAATACTCGTTATGCCCACCTTGATATGAGGTGAGAGCAATAGCATTGGCATCTTCTTGAATGGCGGTATTGACCACTTCTTCAACACTTCGATCATGGCCTAAATGAATGACCTCAACTCCTGTTGACTGGATGATGCGGCGCATGATGTTAATGGCGGCATCGTGCCCGTCAAAAAGGGAAGCAGCAGTTACGATCCTAACTTTATGTTTTGGCTTATATGGTGTTGTTTGTATCATTGGTAAAATTTGAATTTATACTTCTGGCAAATTTACAGATTTTATAAAGGAAGTACACCACTATAAGGAATAGTTTAAATTTCAAAATCCTTCGAAACAACGTTTCAATAGCATTTGGAATACGTCTTGTTGGATAAAACAGATAGCCTAAACCTATAGGATTTTCTCAAAGATTTTTCCAAAACCAAGATATCTAAATTTTTTGCTATATTTTTGGGCTCACAAAAAAATAAATTATTTATGAAAAAGTCGTTAGTTGTTTTACTCGTACTATTTACAATGAATTCTTGTGCAGAATTACAAAGTGTGGTCGATTCTTTGCCACAACATGGAGGTATTTTAAACAATACTGATATTGCATCTGGCCTAAGACAAGCCTTGGATTTAGGGATTGAGAAACAAGTGACCAAATTGACCAAAACAGATGGTTTTTATAGAAATGAGTTGGTTAAAATACTCTTACCGAAAGAATTACAAAAAGTTGACAAAGGTTTGCGTGATATAGGCTTGGGCAGTTTAGCGGATGAAGGCTTGAAAGCGCTGAATAGAGCTGCTGAAGATGCCGTTAAGGAAGCAACGCCTATTTTTGTTAATGCCGTTAGGGACATCACTTTTGCAGATGCTAAAAACATCCTTATGGGTACTGATGATGCAGCGACAAAATATCTAACCAGCAAGACACAAACTTCATTATATGATAAGTTTCATCCCGTAATCAACAATTCGTTTACTAAGGTTGGAACGGATAAAGTTTGGACCAACTTAATTAATAGATATAATGCTATCCCTTTCACAAGCAAGGTTAATCCAGATTTAACAAATTATGTTACGGCAGAAGCCTTAAAAGGTGTCTATACGATGATTGCTGTTGAAGAAAAAGAAATCAGGAATTCTGTGGGTGCCAGAAGTACAGACTTGTTAAGAAAAGTATTCGCTCTTCAAGATAAAAAATAAATCAAGGATTTTAGAGGTATTTGAAATCAGATCCATTTTTAAGCGAAATCCTACAGACTTTTGGACTTCCTTTTGATTTGTAAGAATAAGATTAATTAAGGTCGGCTGAAACACTCAGCTGGCTTTTTTTATGAAAA
This sequence comes from Gelidibacter sp., assembly GCF_053579655.1. Classification (NCBI taxonomy): domain Bacteria; kingdom Pseudomonadati; phylum Bacteroidota; class Flavobacteriia; order Flavobacteriales; family Flavobacteriaceae; genus Gelidibacter; species Gelidibacter sp. The sequence goes on from NZ_JBMDWE010000017.1 coordinate 37,342, forward strand.
TTTTAAAAAATTTAACTTGCTACCTATCTGTATTTTAGATATATTTAAGCTTCAAAAAGTTGTGGTCATGAAAAGTCTAACTGAAATTAAAGAGCTTCAAATCAAACTCCAAAACCGTTACAAACAACTCATAGAACAAGCCTACAACGTTCGTCAAACCGATCACGCCTTAAGCGATATTTCTGAATATAAAGCCATCAAGCTTTTAAATAAGCTGAACCGCTTGAAGTATTTGAACAGAGAAAGTCCACGTACGCGCTTAACTTAAAAAACTTTATCAAAACTTTAACTTCACACCCACAACCTTAGATAGTTATTCGACGTATTTATAGATTACAAATCCATCATAAACTATCAACATGAATCAACATTTTTGCAAAGTCGGAAAAATCAGGTTTGGCCTGAGTGAGGTCATCAACCTAAAAGAAATAGAAAAGAATTATTTAAAATTTTCTGAAGAAGCGTATAATCTTATGCAGACAGATTCCAGTTTAAGCGACTTTTTATATGAAGAAGCCAATAAGCTGAAAAAATTAATTCTGAGCCTAAAAAGCGCTAACACAAATGATGTTGATGCAGCGTTTTAAAGTAATCAAACGCTTTCAATAATCGCGATCCATACCAAGAGAACATTTCGCCATCGACCACAAGGATCGTTGCGTTGGGAAAAAATGTTCTGATATCTTGCACATGACTTTCATGGAAAGGAAATGGCTCGGTTGATAGCAGCACCAATTCTGCGGATTCTGGTCTGTTTTTTTGGAGAATCACTTCAGGGTAACGCTCTAAATCGCTGTAATAATTCTCAAATTTATTGAGATGTAATAACTCATCTATGAAATTGTCTTTTGCAGCGACCATCCAAGGTTGTTTCCAAATAAAATAGGCAGCACTTCTTTTAGGCTTATCTTGTATAAATTGGTCGAAATCTAACTTCTTTTCAGTGATTCCTTTAATGATTGCATTGGCATTTTCTTCTTTAGAAAACAGCGCTCCATATAACTTTATTAACTCCAGAGAATCGTCAATAGTGTAAATATCACTGATGTGAACGGTTGCTATTTTTTCTAACTCCTGAATCATCTCTTTTGTGTTTTCTTCTTTATTACACAAAATGATATCAGGATGCAAAGCTTTTATTTTATCGAAATGGACCTGTTTTGTGCCACCAACGATAGATTTATTTCCTTTAAGATGAACGGGATGAACGCAGAATTTTGTAATGCCCACGATGGCATCTTCAAGACCTAAATCGACCAAAAGCTCTGTTTGGGATGGCACCAAGGAGATGATACGTTTTGGAGTTTCAATTAGTGATATAGTTCTATTGAGTTGGTCTTTCATTTTTTCTCGCAAAGGCGCAAAGGCGCCGAGTTATTTCACAGAGTTGCACGGAGAAATTCTCTAAACCAATTAAAACTTCTCACTCAAAATGACAGCCATTTCCAACTGTAATTCTTGAGCTTTTTCAGCAGCATTTTCCGCAAAACCCTCATCATTTGAGGCGTAAATAATCCCTCTTGACGAATTGATTAATAAGCCTACAGTAGCATTCATTCCGTATTTGCACACCTCCTGAAGATTGCCACCTTGTGCGCCAACACCGGGAACCAACAAGAAACTATTTGGAATTATTTTTCTAATGTCCGCCAAATATTCTGCTTTCGTAGCGCCTACTACGTACATCAAATTTTCAGAATTTTTCCAGGTTTGTGAGGTTTCTAAAACGTATTTATAAAGTTCTTTACCTTCGATGATTTTTGTCTGAAAATCAAAAGCCCCTGCATTGGAAGTCAAAGCCAAAAGAATGGTATGCTTTTCTTTAAACTCCAAAAACGGCTCTACAGAATCCTTACCCATATAAGGCGCCACAGTGACACTATCAAAACCTAAATCCTCAAAAAAAGCTTTGGCGTACATACTGCTGGTATTGCCAATATCGCCGCGTTTGGCATCGGCAATAGTGAAAATTTCAGGATAGTTTTGATTGAGATATTGAATCGTTTTCTCTAAGGATTTCCAACCTTTTAATCCGTAAGCCTCATAAAACGCCGTATTGGGTTTATAGGCAACACACAAATGATGTGTGGCATCAATAATGGCTTTATTGAAGGCGAAAATAGGATCTTCTTCCTTTAGAAGGTGTTGTGGAATTTTGTTTAAATCAACATCCAATCCAATACATAGAAAAGATTGTTTTTTTTTGATTTGGGAAATAAGGTGTTGTGTTGTCATTCCTCCTTAATCCTCCAAAGGAGGAAACTGTTATGTGATTTCTCTTATAAGACATCAAAAAAAAATACTTCTGAGTGTCCTTTCCTTTGGAAAGGAGTCAGGACAGGATTTTTAAATTACGTCTGTATTTGATTTTAATTTCTGGGTGTTTTCAGCCAATTGCAGCTCATCAATGATGCGTTGGATATCGCCGTTAACGATATTACCTAAATCATAAAGTGTCAAACCAATTCTATGGTCTGTAACACGACCTTGCGGATAGTTATAGGTTCTAATTTTAGCACTTCTATCTCCAGAAGTTACCATCGTTCCACGTTTTGCCGCATCTGCTTCCAGTTTTTTGGCCAACTCCATTTCATATAATCGAGATCGCAATACCTTGAAAGCTTTCTCTTTATTTTTGTGTTGCGATTTTTGATCCTGACATTGCGCCACTAATCCGGATGGAATATGTGTTAAACGCACTGCAGAATACGTGGTATTTACCGACTGACCTCCTGGCCCTGAAGAACAGAAAAAGTCAATGCGCACATCTTTTGGATTAATTTCAATATCAAATTCTTCCGCTTCCGGAAAAACCATAACCGTTGCAGCACTAGTGTGAACACGACCTTGGGTTTCAGTTTGTGGTACACGTTGCACACGGTGTACACCAGCTTCAAACTTCATGGTGCCATAAACATCGTCACCAGAAATTTCAAATTGAATTTCCTTAAATCCGCCGTTGGTGCCTTCACTATAATCTACCGTATCAACCTTCCATCCTCTGTGCTCACAGTATTTAGTGTACATTCTAAATAAATCGCCGGCAAAAATACTCGCCTCGTCCCCTCCAGTTCCCGCACGAAGCTCAATAATCGCATTTTTGGAATCTTCCGGATCTTTCGGGATCAACATAAATCGAATCTGATCTTCTAGTTTTGGAATTCCTTCTTTAGCCTCGTCATACTGCAATTTTGCCATTTCCACCATTTCTGGGTCGCTACCATCATCTAAAATCTCTTGGGCTTCCGCCAAATTGTTAGTCAATTCCAAATACTCTTCACGCTTGTTCATCAACTTGCGCAACTCTTTATACTCTTTATTGAGTTCTATATAACGCTTTTGATCCGTGATGATTGCTGGCTGAATGATTAAATCACTGACCTCATCAAAACGTTGTTTTACTATTTGTAACTTGTCTAACATAATTGGTTTAATTGTGATGCAAAAGTACGATAATTTCTTAATTCTGAATCGGGAATTTTTATTACAGATTAAAGAAAACTGATCCGAGATTAAATATTTAATTCTAGTTCCTAAAAATCAGATTGAATTTATTTTAAAAAATAAAAATGGGATAATTTCGTTTCATTGATATGATTAACCGCTTAGGAGCCATATTGTTATTTTACAAATCATTTTTCTTATGGTCCATGGCTGTCAATATTCTGATTGTCATTTTCGATCCTTATATTCTACCAAGCATCACTACCAAACTTCTTTTAACAATTTTTGTCTGGTATTATATAAAGGAAACCCACGCTAGGCGAAAACTGAATCTTTATAAGAAATTAGGAATTTCAACATGGCGTCTATTCTCAACATTGTTTGTAATTGACATCGCGATTACAATTACCTTTCTGCTGTTAATGAAAGCCTTTGTATGATTATAGGTACTTTTAAACAAAAAAAAAGAGGTCATAGACCTCCTTTTTCATATACATTTAAATCTTACCCACATTTTGATGACCCACAATCTTTACAAGTCAAGCAACCTTCTTGGTAAATAAGATTTTCAGATTTACAAGCACTGCATGATTGACCTTTTACTTGCGTACCATCTTCAACATAACGTTTTAACGCTCGGCCCACACCATTCTTCCAGGTATTGATGGACTCTGTATCCAATTGCAAACTATTGATTAGATCTACAATTTTGTCAATCGGCATCCCGTGGCGCAGTGTACTTGAGATTAATTTTGCATAGTTCCAATATTCAGGATCAAATTTATGCGACAAGCCTTCAATGGTCGTTTTATAACCTCTGATATTGGTGTATTGAAAATCGTAACGTGAGCTACCATCTTCGTTTCTGTTTTTTATAATCAAACCTTCATTGACCCAACGTGGAATCAAAATTCCATCCTCATCATCGGCTAACCCTGTGAAAATCTCATAAGGCTTCCCATCGATCAAGCCAATGAAAGCAATCCATTTTTCTTTATTGTTCTGAAATCTCACAACATCAGCTGCCAAGATTTGTGGACGTTTGGTTGGAAATGTCGTAAAGGTTTCATTTTCGTCCTCCTTCTTTTCGTCATTAGAAATCAACACACCAGAACGTGAACCATCTCGATATACGGTAACACCTTTACAGCCCGCTTCCCAAGCTTCCATGTATAATTTGCCCACCAACTCCTCAGTGGCATCATTAGGCAAATTAATGGTCACGCTAATGGAATGATCAACCCATTTTTGAACAGCACCTTGCATGGCTACTTTACTCATCCAATCTACATCATTGGAAGTGGCTTTATAATAAGGTGATTTCTTAATCAGGGCATCCAATTCCTTTTGATCATAGTTTTTGGCAAGATCATAACCATTGACTTCCATCCATTGTTTGAATCGGTGATGGAACACCACATATTCTTCCCAGGAATCGCCCACCTCATCCACAAAATCCACTCGCGCTTCCTTATCATTAGGATTTACTTTACGACGTCTTTTATAAACAGGCATAAAAACAGGCTCAATACCAGACGAGGTTTGCGTCATTAAGCTGGTCGTGCCTGTTGGCGCAATGGTCAATAAAGCAATATTACGTCGACCAAATTCGGTCATATCATAATACAAGGCTTCGTCTGCTGCTTTTAATCTCTGAATGAAAGGGTTGTTTTTTTCACGTTCAATATCAAAAACCTTAAATGCCCCACGTTCTTTAGCTAAATAAACTGAGGCACGATAAGCCGCTAGCGCCAAGGTTTTATGAACTTCTACTGAAAATGCATTTCCTTTTTCACTGCCATATTGAATTCCTAAACCGGCAAGCATATCCCCTTCCGCCGTAATTCCAACACCAGTTCTTCTGCCTTCCTGAGTTTTCGTTCTGATGTTTACCCATAAATTTCTTTCGATTGCCTTAACCTCATCGCCCTCAGGATCTGCATCAATTTTCTGTAGAATGACATCGATTTTCTCCAATTCTAAATCGATAATATCATCCATAATACGTTGCGCCGCGGTTACGTGTTTTTTGAAAAGTTCAAAATTGAAGCTTGCGTCCTTGGTAAAAGGTTGTTCTACGTAAGAAAATAAATTGATCGCCAATAATCGACAAGAATCGTAAGGACATAGCGGAATTTCACCACATGGGTTTGTTGACACTGTTTTGTAACCTAAATCAGAGTAGCAATCGGGAACAGATTCATTGATAATTGTATCCCAAAATAAAATGCCAGGCTCAGCTGATTTCCAGGCATTATGTACAATTTTTTTCCAGATGCCATTGGCGTCAATGGTTTTTGAAAATTTAGGATTATCACTGAAAATCGGATATTTTTGAGTGTATTGGCTGTTCGATTTTACAGCCTTCATAAAGTTGTCATCAATTCTTACAGAAACATTAGCCCCCGTAACTTTGCCCTGTTCCAACTTGGCATCGATAAAATCTTCAGCATCGGGATGATTGATAGAAACAGACAACATTAAGGCACCTCGGCGTCCGTCTTGAGCGACCTCTCGCGTAGAATTAGAATAACGCTCCATAAATGGAACAATACCCGAAGATGTTAAAGCAGAATTCTTAACTGGCGAACCTTTTGGACGAATATGCGACAAATCATGACCTACTCCGCCACGACGTTTCATTAACTGAACTTGTTCCTGATCAATTTTCATGATTCCGCCATACGAATCAGAATCCCCTGAATTACCAATTACAAAACAGTTGGAAAGTGAGGCGATCTGAAATGGATTTCCAATTCCGGCCATCGGACTTCCTTGAGGCACGATATATTTGAAATCTTTGATCAAATTAAAAACCTCCTGTTCAGACAATGGGTTTTCATATTTTGCTTCCACGCGCGCAATTTCTTTTGCAAGGCGTTGATGCATGTCATTTGGTGTGGATTCATAAATATGACCATCAGAATCTTTCAAGGCATATTTATTCAACCAAACGCGAGCGGCTAAATCATCGCCATTAAAATAATTAAGGGCGGCTTCAAAGGCTTCTTCTTGGGAATATGTTGTGGTAGGAACAATGAGGGAATCAGCTTTCATGGATTGCTATGCTTTTATCGGTTAAATTTTTTTTTAAAACATAAAGAAACAAAAAACAATCAACTTCGAATATGACTTAAGTCATAAACCGTACAGAGAAAGCAATTCAATCCACTATAGGCCAGGTATCTAGCGATTTATGAACATTCAAAAGTTAACAAATTATTATAACAAGACATAAATTTCTATGTTTAGAAATTGATAGCAACACCAACACCTAAAACTTGCTTCCATTGCACGCGAGCACCGTTTTCAACATACACACCTGCCACATCGGTAGGGGTTAATATCTTGATGTCATCATCATATCGGAGATGGGAACTTAAAGAGGCTCTTACAAACTCATTCACTTTAAATTCAAAATTCACAAGCCAATCCACATCCACATTTCCAAAACTTTTAATATAGTCGGTATACAAATTCAGCTTGGTTGAAATTTTAATATTTTCAAACATTTCAGTTTCAAAAAAATGGGTCACCAAAATACCAACTTCATTTCTGACTTTTTGACCAGACCTGATTAAATTTCCATCCAGATCATACACTGCACCCTCTACACCAAAAGCGCCTTTATCAGCTAAGGCTGGGTCCAATACGAAGGTGGTCTTAACCGTTAAAGGCGAAAAATAAAATGCGAACTTTTCTAAATCTTTACCATATTCAGCACCCGCACCTATAAACATATATCCAGGTGCCATAAATTTTGAAATAGCTCTTGATCGATCAGGATAATTGTAGCCATTAGTAAATTGCGTCTTAAAGTTGAATTGCGCAGAAAAGAACCAATTGGTCAATGAATCCTTTCTGTAGCCCATATTAGAACTCACCTCCACCATATCCTCGGTCTTTCTCAAACTTTGACTCTCTTGCTTGTTCACGCCATAGCGGATTTCGCCCTTATTTTTCCAATAAAAATTATCGTTTGTGTAATTTAATGAGGATCTAAAACCCATAAGTCCAGAGATGGAGTTACTCCCTCCAGCATTCCAGTTAACAAATGTCACTTCGCTAACATCAAGGCTGGCCTTGTTATTTTGAATCCATTTTGGTTTTTCAACGACAGCTACTGAATCTTTAGTTTGACTGTTTAAAAATTGGCTCAACAATACCAAGCAAATACATAAAATCTTTTTCATTAAGTAGGGGTTAATGTTTTAGACTAGTTATTAATAAATAAATTCTCCAAATTCACTCGTAATCGTTAACTGCTTTTTAGCGGCATTTTCCACCCTTCCCACTATTTGCGCATCTACATTAAAAGATTTTGATATTGCAATCAGATCTTCAGCGATAGAAGGCGACACATATAGTTCCATACGATGGCCACAGTTAAAAACTTGATACATTTCCTTCCAATTGGTATTGGATTGCTCCTGAATCAACTTGAATAACGGAGGAACTGGAAATAAATTATCTTTAATAATATGAAGACTTTCTACGAAGTGAAGAATCTTGGTTTGAGCACCGCCACTGCAATGGACCATTCCATGAATATCCTGAGAAGTATATTTAGATAGAATCTCACTGATTATTGGCGCATAAGTACGTGTTGGTGAAAGCACTAATTTTCCTGCATTTATAGGAGAACCTTCAACGGCATCCGTCAATTTTACGTTTCCAGAATAGACCAAATCATCAGGCACAGCAGCATCAAAACTTTCTGGGAATTTTTCAGCCAAATATTTATGAAACACGTCATGTCGCGCAGAAGTAAGCCCATTGCTACCCATACCACCATTATAATCTGTTTCATAGCTCGCTTGCCCGGAAGAGGATAAACCTACTATAACATCACCAGCTTTAATGTTGGCGTTATCAATCACATCAGAGCGCTTCATTCGCGCTGTTACCGTAGAATCCACTATAATTGTGCGGACCAAATCTCCCACATCAGCAGTCTCGCCACCTGTAGAATGTATGGTTACTCCAAAGGATTTTAATTCAGTGATGAGCTCTTCCATACCATTGATAATGGCAGAAATTACTTCCCCTGGAATTAAATTTTTATTTCTACCAATTGTAGAAGAGAGCATGATATTGCTTGTCGCTCCAACACAGAGCAAATCGTCAATATTCATGATCAAGGCATCTTGAGCAATACCTTTCCACACCGAAACATCGCCAGTCTCTTTCCAGTACATATAGGCCAAAGCGGACTTTGTACCGGCGCCATCAGCATGCATGATTAAGCAATAATCCTCATCATTGGTGAGATAATCTGGAACAACTTTACAAAATGCCTGTGGGAACAAGCCTTTATCTATGTTTTTAATGGCATTGTGCACATCTTCCTTTGAAGCTGAAACACCTCGTTGCGCATACCTTTTACTTACGTCTTGACTCATAACTTTAATTGGAAAGGCAAAAATAAGGATTGTATTTTAGTTTTCCTTAATAATCGGATTTGAATTGACAAAGGTTGACAAACCTTCTATATAATCCTTTCTTATTATTATTATTATTATTATTATTATTATTATGGCCACTTAAGCAAAGAATTGGACCAAAAAGCTACGCCAATAAGCATCATCAAGGGCTCCAATGAATAAAACTTTAAGTTCATCGCTTAAAAGGTCATTATAGCCTGCCATAAACCCCCAAGCTCCTCCACTCTGAAATAAATTTATCATTTTCGCATCGGGCTGAAGGGGCGGAGTTCAGAGGTGTCAGGAACGTAGAATTCTTTCTAAATAGACTAACAACAATTTATGCGTAATCTTAAAATCCCACAACTTTTTGACTTGATCCTTTTTGACTTGATCCCTGAAGTTTACTTTTTAGAAAATCTCGAAAACAAAAAAGGACAACCAATTTTTTTAATTAGTTGTCCTTTTTTCCGTTTTCAAAACATGATTAAAAAATGAATGTTTCTACTCGAAAACTCATCTTAGTATTTAAGTTTAGAGTTGTTTTTTAGGTCCGTCATGGTTTACTACTACTGTACTTTTATTTACAGCTGAAGTATCATCCTTAGAATCATCTTGAGAAAACAAATAGGTCGCAAATGCCAAAGCCGCAAGGCTAAGAATAAGTTTTTTCATCTTTACAAATATTGATTAATAGCGATACAAATCTATGAAATTAAGGCATTGATTTGTAGTAATCAAGCAACTATCTTAACCGTTTGTCGATCTTTTCGATTAGCTGCATTTTATCAAGATGAAATACATTAATCCGACGAACGACATACGTAGACCTACGCATTATAACGATGAAATGGCATTAACAGGAAAAACCTCTAACTAAAGAGGCTCTTCAACACATTTTTATACTTGATAATTCAGTTTAACTGGTAAATAACAATTCGCGGTATTTTGTCATTGGCCAAAGCTCATCATCCACCATTAATTCCAGCTTATCACAATGGTAACGAATACTGTCAAATAACGGTTTTACCTTAAAGCAATATTCATTCGCTTTCAGTTCGAAATCTGCTAAAAGATTAGCCTTTCTTCTCTCATCGGTCATTTTAGTAACATCAGAATTTATTGAAGAAATATGCTCCGAAATATCCTCGATCAAATTCAGCTGTTCCTGGGCGAACTTTTTAAAATCCTTGCCATAGATTTCTTTTAGTCCAACGACGTTTTTAATCAGTCGATTTTGATACTGCACGGCTACTGGCACAATATGATTACGGGCAATATCTCCAAGTACCCGACCTTCAATTTGGATACGCATGACATAATCTTCCATTTCAATTTCATAACGTGCTTCAGATTCAATCCGGTTCATAACGCCCATCTCCTCAAAAAGCTCGATTGTTCTTTTAGACACTTTCGCTTTTAAAGCTTCAGGAGTAGTTCTGTGATTGCTAAGACCACGTTTTTTCGCTTCTTTTTCCCAAGCTTCACCATAACCGTTGCCTTCAAAAAGAATGTTTTTTGATTTCTTAATATACTCTCTCAAAACATTGAAAATGGCATCATCCTTTTTCATGTCTTTTTTCGTAATCAATTGATCCACCTCCGTTTTAAAGTCAGTCAATTGTTTCGCCACGATAGTACTCAACACAGTCATCGGATTAGCGCAATTGGCCGTAGAACCCACCGCTCTGAACTCAAATTTGTTACCGGTAAAGGCGAAAGGCGATGTTCTATTTCTATCCGTATTGTCCAATAATACATCAGGAATCTTGCCAACCACATTTAGTTTCAAATCCGTTTTTTCTTCAGGCGACAAGATGCCATCCGTCACATTTTCCAATTCGTTCAAGACTCTTGTTAACTGCTCGCCAATAAAAATCGACATAATTGCAGGCGGCGCTTCATTGGCTCCTAAACGATGATCATTACTTGCAGAGGCGATGGAGGCGCGCAACAACTCTTCATTGTCATTGACCGCTTTAATTGTATTTATAAAAAAGGTTAAAAACTGCAAATTGCTCATTGGAGTTTTTCCTGGACCTAATAAATTAACCCCAGTGTCTGTGCTCAAACTCCAGTTATTATGTTTTCCAGAGCCATTAACGCCTGCAAATGGTTTTTCATGAAACAACACTCTAAAATTGTGACGATCTGAAACCTTGTCCATCACATCCATTAATAACGAATTATGGTCGACCGCCAAATTAGCTTCATCAAATATAGGCGCCAATTCAAATTGGTTTGGAGCTACTTCGTTATGTCTTGTTTTAACAGGAATACCCAAAAGCATACATTCAATTTCCAAGTCCTTCATATAAGACAATGCCCTTGCCGGAATAGAACCAAAATAATGGTCATCCAATTGTTGTCCTTTTGCCGCTGAATGACCTAATAAGGTTCGTCCAGTCTGCACGAGGTCTGGTCTTGACGCTGCCAAAGCACTATCCACCAAAAAATATTCTTGTTCCCACCCTAATGAGGTGTTTACTTTTTTTACATTTTTGTCAAAATATTTACAAACTGCTACTGCAGCGGTATCCATCGCAAACAACGCTCGTAACAATGGCGTTTTATAATCTAAAGCCTCTCCTGTATAGGACACAAATACTGTTGGAATGCACAATGCCGTTCCATATAAAAATGCCGGAGAAGTTGGATCCCAAGCGGTATACCCCCGGGCTTCAAATGTATTTCTAATTCCTCCGTTAGGAAAACTCGAAGCGTCAGATTCCTGTTGCACCAACTGACTGCCGCCAAATTTCTCTATAGCCAATCCGTTTCCGATAGTTTCAAAAAAAGCATCATGTTTTTCAGCCGTTGAACCTGTTAATGGCTGAAACCAATGTGTATAATGAGTTGCTCCTTTTGAAATAGCCCATTCTTTCATACCCGTTGAAATATGGTCCGCCACAGAGCGATCTATTTTTGTGCCGTTCTGCATCGCAGACATCACACTGTCAAAAGCTTCTTTGGTTAGAACCTGGCGCATAGTAGCCTCATTAAAAACATTGGCACCAAAAATGGCAGAACGCCTTTCGGTTTCTTCAATATGAACAGGTTTGCGATCAAGAGTTTTCTTTATAGCGTAGAAACGTAGTGTTGACATAATTATATATTTAATTATTATGTCACAAAAGTATGGAAAAATGATTAGAAATTAATTTACACCCTAAAAAAAATAGGGCTCATGAGCAAAATTTATGATAAATTTGATAACAACCCCCTGTTTTAGACACGGAATGTCGTGAAGACGAAAAATAGATAAGCACCCAATAAAATAAATCCTTTGATTCTACCTATTTCAAATCGTTTAGGCAATAAGAACATCGGAATCAAAATGGCAGCAAAACCAATCATCCAAAACATATCGCTACTCAATATTTGAGTACTATTTACCGCGATGGGCTGAATCATGGCGGTAATACCCAGGACGGAGGCTATATTAAAAATATTGGAACCAATTAAATTCCCCAAAGAAATTGCATGTTCCTTTTTTAATGCTGCAATAACAGATGCCGCCAACTCTGGCACACTTGTACCCACAGCCACCACAGTAACAGAAATAACACGCTCACTGACCCCAAAAGAAGTTGCCATTTCTTTCGCTCCAAACACGAGCCATTCACTCCCAAAATAAAGAGATACCGCACCAATAAGTAACCAAACAATAATTTTAAATCCTGAAGTCACCTCAAGCGTTTTGTCTATATTTTGAACATCAGCTTCAGACGCTTTTCGAGAACGCTTAATCAATACGACAAGAAAAATAATGAGAGAAAGCATCAAGGCAGCACCTTCCCATCTGTTCAAAACATTACCGCTTTTTAAAAAGAAATACAAGACGACAGATAACAACATCATCATTGACCAATCCATTTTGTAAAGATCCTTGTTAATAGCCAATGGCGATATAATGGCTGTAATCCCCAAAACCAAACCAATATTCGCAATATTGGAACCTATAACATTTCCTAAGGCGATATCGGAATACCCTTTTAAAGCCGCCTGCAAACTCACTAAAAACTCAGGAGCAGATGTGGAAAACGAGACCACCGTCATCGCGATAACCAGTTTGGAAATATTAAACTTAAGAGACATGGCCACGGATGAACGCACTAAAAACTCGCCACCTACAACCAACAGGATTAATCCCAAAAACAACCAAACTAAACTCATGAAAAATATTTTTTTGCGAAGATACTCTATTCCCTTTATGATAAAAGGATGGAAGTTTATGAATTTTGTAAAATTCAAAACCAATATATCAAGATCAGATTCTGGAAAAGCAAGACCAAGAATTTACTGAAAGTTTTGCTAACCGATATTATTTTGTGTAAAAGATTAAAAACGACATGGTCATTATCACGTTGGAGAAATACTGACTGAATTTTTCAGATAAACAAAAAGCCCAAATTTCTATTTGAAATTGGGCTTTTATTTTTACAAAAAAAGTCTACTCCAGCACTATTTTTTTAGTCACAGATTGTCCTTCGGATTCTAAACGCAGCACATAAATCCCAGTTGTTAAGCCAAAATCTGAAGAAAGACTAAAAGACTGATCTCCATTCAACTCCTGCGCCATAACTTCACGGCCATCCATGGTAAACAGTTCCAATTTGGTATTGCCCTTAATGCCTGAAATATGAATTTGATCCCGTGCTGGATTTGGATAAATCCTAATATCCATAGTATTAACTTCCGGAAGACTTAATCCTTGACTCCAAACTTCCCCGACTTTATTCCCCCAGATATATTCGATCAATTCAGGTTGGTCAATAAATGGATTTCTATTCATTTGCCAGGTAGAGATAATATTGTTGCGGTTCATTTCAAAATCGTCAGGCGGATCATTCCGATGCCATTCTAATAAAGTTTCTAAATCTCCAAGCCGACCTTTCCTGCCTTCGGGAAACCCATTTACAATCTCCAGTCCGTTATAACGTACCGCCAAATAGAAAACACCTCGCGCCACATCGCCTTTAAATTTACCTAATCCCCCAACTGGGCCGTTATATTGTCCGTAATGTAAATTATTGCGTCGGCTATTTTCTCGCGAATCGACCACGCGAAGGGCATGCGCGTCACTATTGCCATGACGAAGCGAATCGGCATTGGTATTCCAAAAAATTTCTTTGCCGTCAAAAACCTCATCTAAATTAATACTGTAATATCCAGCTCTACTTCGTGGATACGTATGTTCTCTATTCCATGTACCCAAATTCTCACTCCCATATTGATAATCTAATTTCGACCTTCCCTTTTCCAAATAGACCAACCACACTTCATTGCTGTGTTCAGGATTTTGATCGGCTTCTTTCAAAATTTCAACAACCTCAGCATAAGTTTGCGCCCTAACCACGCCTTCTTCGGCAATAATATCTTGGAGAGCCTTTCGCAATGTCACATCTGCCAAGCCATCTAAACTATTATAATATTCATGAGGCTGCGTGCTGTTGACCCTTCCAAAAGTTGGATTGATTGGCGTGCCAAAATCAGCCCTCGTAAAATCATTATCAATAACCCTAATCAATTGATGATTGTTGAGAACCATAAATGTCGGCGGAAATCCCGAAATCGTCACTTTCATGATCTCATCGCCTTCGTCGTCAGTGTCATCAATTATGGTAATGGTTGTTGTTACCGTATTTCCGCCGTTAGGAATTGTCAATGAAGTATTTCCAGTAAAATCTGATGTATTAAATCCATAATTGTCCAAACTTAGAGTAAACATCAAATCTTCTGTGACGCTTTGCTCCGTATTAAAGGTAATTTCGAGCGTATCGCCTTCATCATATTGGGTTCCTGAAATGGAAATTAAAATGCCATTGAGCACAATCCCAGAACCATCGTTTAATCTTCTTGGCGTAGGTATTGTTGCACTATACGTCACCAGACCATCTCCATCTACAAAACGCTGAATAGAATTCCTGTTATTGTCTGCGCCTTCATTGATCTGTTGGATATCTGGATCAAATGCCCTGAAAACTTTTAATAGACCAATAGCCTCAGGATCATTGGTACCATAAATCAACACATCCACTAACGTATCATCAACATAAGCCAAGGTGTGTTCCGGAAAATCCAAATCGTCTGCCCGATAGAGTGCCACAGCATCAGCACCATTTTGAATGACCGAAACCGGAATCAAATAGTGAGGTGTTGGCACAACAAAATTGCTTCCAATCAGCAATAATCCATTGATATCCGTTTCATAACCATCTAAATCCAACGCCAAATAACTTTTGTTACCACCGGAAACTGAACCATTGAAAAACACAAGCACATATCCGTCCAAAGGAAAATTGGGCGTTTCTGAGAGGAGTTCAACAAATTCCTTATCGTCAATACCCGGCGTATCGCAATCCAATTCATTTATAACGACTTGACTTAACGCCATACTTGAAAAGACGATAAAAAGAAAAAATGTAATGCTATATTTCACAAGAAGACCTTTTCCATAAAGATACATAACTAACTCATTCATAGGCAGTTTTAATTTTATAAGAAAATCGATTTTACAATTTATGACTCTCCAAAAAGCAAAACTAAAAGCTCTCAAGAAAGATGGAAACACTAAAACCTCGAATTTATCAGATAAAACTCGCCTTAGTATTTTGAAATCGACTAAAAAGCGCCCTGTAGAACTAACACTTTTAACATTAACTGTTCCAATAAGATTACAAAAACGAACATTAAATAAGATATGATAATACTTTACGAAACCCCAACCATCATTATAACTACAAACTAAAAGTCAATTTCATTAAAACCACTAAAACATTAGGGAGATAGTTTCTAAAACATATATATTGAAAGGACAATTGCAATTCTGTACTAAACACTAACCTTTTAAATGCTTAACTTATGATCACACTTGTCAAAATTATAATCGCTATTATTTGTCCATTAGCTAGATGAAAAAACTAAGTAAAACTCAGTTCCAGAATGAGTTTTGGCCTTAGTTTACCAAACCATAGCCGTTTTAATACTATTCAGAAGTTATATTTATATATTTGTTACCGTTGCTACACATAAGTATCTACTTTACAAGAATATTATCATGAAGAAAAGCTTTTTCAAATTGTTAGCAAAAGTCAACAAAGCACTACTGCCAAGCTATTCAAAACAACAGCTTGACCTTTCAAAAGCTACAAAAACACAAATGGCCATCATTGGCTGGCGTGTGTTTGTTACCAAAAATGCCTTAGATTAAAAGCATGACTGCATCTTAATATTTCCACTATATTTTCTGTTATCTTTGCAGAAAATAATCATCAATGTCATTTAAGGACTTACAACTCAACAAACCCATTTTAAAAGCGGTAGCCGAATCTGGTTACGACGTCCCTACTTTAGTTCAAGAGCAAACCATTCCATTGGTATTGGCCAAAAAAGATGTGATTGCGTCTGCACAAACAGGAACGGGTAAAACCGCTGCCTTTGCACTTCCTATTTTGCAACTTCTTTTTGATAAGCAAGATGACACTAAAAAAGGCAAAAAAATCAGAGCCTTAATTGTCAGTCCTACTCGAGAATTGGCGATTCAAATTGCCCAAAACTTTAAAACGTATAGTAAACATACCAATTTAAGAACGATGGTTATTTTTGGAGGTGCGTCTATCGAACCTCAAATTGACCTACTTAAAAAAGGTGTGGACATTGTGATTGCCACTCCAGGACGTTTACTCGATTTGCACAAACAAGATGAAATCAATTTAGATTATGTAGAAATCTTAGTTTTGGATGAAGCTGATTTGATGTTAGATATGGGCTTTATTGATGAAGTCACAAAAATTGTACGCTTGTGTCCGGAAGAGAGACAGACCTTATTATTTTCTGCAACAATTCCTTTCAAAGTCGAACAATTGGCGAACTCTATTTTAAAATCGCCAGAACGTGTGGAAGTCACACCTACCTCATCGGTTGCTAAAAACGTGAGTCAAGTGTTGTATTATGTTCCGAAACAAGACAAGATTGAATTATGCCTGCATCTTTTACGCAATACCATTACAGGAAATATCCTGATTTTTAGACGGACTAAATTCGGCGTTGAAAAATTGGAGCAAACCTTAATCAGAAATGGGTTTAAGGTGGAAAGTTTTCATGGCGACAAAACACAAACTGACCGACAATCAGCATTAAACAAATTCAAACATGGGCAAGCCAACATTCTTATTGCTACCGATGTTGCCGCAAGAGGTCTTGACATTGACGAGCTAGATGCCGTTATTAATTTTGATATTCCAAACGTACCGGAAACCTATGTGCACCGTATCGGGAGAACCGGACGTGCTGGACATTTCGGCAACTCTTATTCGCTCTGTTCTGCAGATGAAAAAGCCTATATCAAAACCATTCAGCAGCTCATTAATATCCAAATTCCTGTGGAGGACAGCCATCCTTATCCGTTAGATCCCATGGCGAAACCTATTATTCACAGCTCCAAAAAAACCGGAAGTAAGCATAAAAAAGGACGCAAAGGACAAGGATCAAAGAGCAATAAAAAACGCTGGTATTAAATATAGGAGCTTGAAGTTGGAAGCACGAAGATGGAAGCGTGAAGCATGGAGTTTGAAAACTCTTACGGAGACGCTAAGTGGCAAAGCTGGAATGGCTTTGTCTTTTACTCAAAGAAATAGATAAAATTTTCATTTTATGAATTGGATCATATTAATAATCGGTGGCTTATTTGAAGTTGGATTTGCGGCGTGTTTAGGAAAAGCAAAATATGCTACCGGAACCGCCGTAACATGGTGGTATGTAGGATTTGTAATCTGCCTAACTATTAGCATGTTGCTTTTGATAAAAGCCACTGAAACATTGCCCATTGGAACCGCATATGCCGTTTGGACTGGCATTGGCGCCATTGGAACCGTTTTGGTGGGTATCTTAATTTTTAAGGAGTCTGTAGATTTTTGGCGTGTCTTCTTTTTGGCGACTCTTATTCTTTCTATTGCGGGTTTGAAATTTGTGTCTAATTAAGCACATTTTCATTTTCTCATTTCACTTTATAATTGACGCCCCAAATAGCCCTACAATTTTCAATTTCACAAGAGCCTTTTAGCGTTTGAAAACATGAATTAGTAGTTCCTTTTTTTATTTGTTTATCAAAATATCATCGCCTTATTTTATTAGTGCTTTTTTATTAATAAATGTATCTTTAAAGTCTTGTATATTGAAAATGCATCTACAAATGAAGGAAAATCATTTTACTCGTTTGCTTCGTCCTAAGTCATGCAATTTAAATAAAAGACAACACCACCTATGAATTATAAGTTTGCTCCCATTTATTTCTTACTGTTTTTTGTGAGCATCAGCTTTTCACAAACCAAAATAAAAGATGCGCAGTCAAGTTATCCTGTCTCTTACGCTACCGTATCTTTTAACAACGGTAATGGTTTATTTGCAAATGATGAAGGCGAATTTGTTTTCACAAAAAAATTGTACCCAGATATTGACACCCTCTACATTTCGGCATTAGGCTATAAAGATCTTAAAGTAGCGACCTTAAACTTACCTAACACCATTCTGATGGACACCGAAACCAATGCTTTAGATGAAGTATTGATTACCGCAAAAATAGATCGGAAATTCAAGGAAGAGAAAGTCAAACCATATTTGGATGATGATTATTACCATTGCTGGTTACCTACGATAGAATCTGAAATTGCCGTTTATTTTTCAAATCCTGATCCGGCTTTGAAAAAGATAACCAAAGTACTTTTCCCAATGACCTTAGAATCCAAAGATTGGGAGAAGCGCAAACGTTCCAACGCTGATAAAAAACCATTTTCAACCTTATTTAAAGTCAATTTTTATAACAATGACAACGGCTTTCCTGGCAAAGAAATCATCAACCGCACCATCGTTTTTAGAGTAACGGAAAAAGATGGGGACCAATTTATTTTAGATGTGTCTGATGAAGACATCTTCATTCCTGAATCTGGAGTTTTCGTATCCTTACAGGTTTTAGGATATACCGACGACAAAGGTAAATTGTTATCTAACAAAAAATATAAAGAAATCAAATCCAACGATGGGAGTATTATAAAAATACCAACCAATTTCAGACCACTTCTTCCGTTTACTGATAAAATCCCTCAAAGCAGAACTTTTGTCAAACGTGTTTTTATTAATGGCAATCAATGGACACGATTTGAAAAGGGCAGCAATTTTCAATCGACACTTCTACAATCAGGACTCAATAACTATGGCATTGGATTAACATACAACGTCTATAAAGACTAAAATCTATGAACTACCCTTGGCACCTTTACCTCATGGCAGCACTCTATATTTTTGCAGGAATGATGCATTTCATTACGCCAAAAACCTATTTACGGATCATGCCAAGATATTTGCCTAATCATAAAGTATTGGTGAGCTTGAGCGGTGTCGCAGAAATTATGCTTGGAGTTGGATTGTGTTTTCCTTCAACAAAAAACATGGCCATTTCAGGTATTATTGCAATGTTGACCGTGTTTTTATTGGTGCATTTCTATATGCTTTCCAGTAAAAAAGCAGGTGCCGGCATTCCGCAATGGCTGCTGATCTTGCGCATTCCTTTACAATTTGGGCTGATGTACTGGGCCTATTGGTATTTGCAGTTTTAATTTTTCCTATTAAAATATTATCTTAGACAACTTAATTGTATAAAACGACATGAACACTTCAAAAGCTTTACTTTATCTAATCCTGTTTATCATGGCGAGTTGCGCACAGCCTAAAGAAGAAAAAGAAATTGTTTATAGCTATGTAGAAGAACCACATTCTTATGCCAAACCAAACAATGCTTTTATTAAGCACTTGAATTTAGATATTGTGGTCGATTTTGAAAACGAAATTATCAGTGGGAAAGCGACTTATGATATTGAAAACAACAAGAGTAGGCAAATCATTTTAGATTCAAAACACCTAAATATTGAATCCGTTTTAGCAGATGGTAAAGAAACGGAGTTTTCCTTAGGAATCAATGACAAATATATGGGTCAACCGCTAACGATCAACATCAATCAAGACACCAAAGAAATTACAGTTGTTTACAAAACCACCAAAAACTCTGAAGCCGTACAATGGTTAAAACCACAACAAACGGCTGATAAATCCTCCCCTTTTCTATTCACACAGGGACAGGCTATTTTGACCAGATCTTGGATCCCTATTCAGGATAGTGCACAAATACGCATTACTTATGAAGCCAATGTTCAAGTCCCTAAGGGCTTAATGGCCGTCATGAGTGCCGAAAATCCGACGGTAAAAACTGCAGATGGCTTATATCATTTTAGAATGAATCAAGCCATTCCCCCTTATCTTATTGCTTTGGCAGTTGGCGATTTTAGTTATAAAGCTATTAGTGAACGCACGGGTGTTTACGCTGAAAAATCAATGCTCAATAAATCCTACGAAGAGTTTTCCGATATGGAAAAGATGGTTTCAGCAGCCGAGCAACTTTATGGCCCTTATGCATGGGGACAATTTGATGTGATTGTGTTGCCTCCAAGCTTTCCGTTTGGCGGTATGGAAAACCCGAGACTAACCTTTGCCACCCCTACAGTTATTGCAGGAGATAAAAGCTTAGTATCCTTGGTGGCCCATGAACTAGCACATTCTTGGTCAGGAAATTTAGTTACAAACGCCACTTGGAATGACTTTTGGCTCAATGAAGGTTTTACGGTGTATTTCGAAATGCGCATTATGGAAGCGGTTTATGGGAAAGAACGCGCAGACATGCTCGCTCTAATTAGCAGACAGGATTTGGATGATGAATTGGAAAATTTAAAAGATGCACCCAATGACACCAAACTCAAACTCGATTTGAAAGGCAGAAATCCTGATGATGCAATGAACAGTATTGCGTATGATAAAGGCTATCTTTTTTTAAGAACTTTGGAAGAAACCGTTGGTCGTGAAAAATTAGATGCCTTTTTAAAAACCTATTTTAAAGAGCACGCTTTTTCAACTATGACTACTGAGAAATTCGTCGACTATCTCAACACGAATCTTTTGAAAAAAAACAATATAAGTTTCAATACCGACGAATGGATCAACCAACCAGGAATTCCTAAAAACCAAGCCATCATTAGCTCTTATAAATTTAAAAATGTGGAGCATATCCTTCAGGAATATATTACTAGTGGTAAAATTGATAAAAAAGTAACCGAAGACTGGACACCCCAAGAATGGGTACATTTCATCAGAAATTTCCCTAGGGATATGACCGCGGATCAAATGAAATATTTAGACGATACTTTAAACCTGACCAATTCCTCAAATTCCTATATTCAAATGGTATGGTATGAACAAGCTTTAAATCATGAGTACCACGGCAATAATGTAGATGCGAAAATTGAAGAATTTTTAACCCAAGTAGGACGACGTTGGTATGTAGAAACCCTCTTTAAGGCGTTTAAAAGAAACGACAGAATAGAAGATGCACTTAAAGTTTATGAAAAAGCACGACCAAGCTATCATTCTGTAACAGCAAAAACGATTGATGATTTATTGGGATATAAGCCAGATCAAGAAACAAACTAAAGGTTATTTGATCATTATTCCGAGTGTGAATGATGTTCACAGATAATCAGGCCTAGTTTCTAGTTTCTAGTTTCTAGTTTCTAGTTTCTAGTTAAAATTAAAAAACATTTACTCTACCAAGAAATCAAAATAAGTATCAGGAAATGGTTCCCATCTTAAGGTATAATGCCACCATTCTTTTTCATAGTTTCTGAAATTGTGCTTTTCCATGGCAGAACGTAGAATTGCACGGTTTTGTTTTTGAATTTCAGTGATATCGGGATTGTCCGTCCATGATTTTTCTCCAAAAAAATCAAAAAAACCTCCCATATCTAAAGGTTCACCAGTATTCGCATCTATAATGCCCAAATCGATGGTACTGCCTCTGCTATGTCCAGATTTTGACGCGATATAACCATCGCTAAACAAAAATTGCTTTTCTACTTCAGGATAAAATTTATGCTTGTTAATGGTGTCTCCTAAATCTTTAGCCCATCTGACAAAATGATCCACAGCACGTTGTGGCCTGTAACCATCGTAAACTTGTAAGCACAGATTTTGGCTTCGAAGATCCTCTTGCACCTTTTTTAAACCTTCTGCCGCTTCCTTTGTAAGAATCAATCTATTAGACTTATAACCTTCGATGGGCATTCCTACAAAATTATTATCTGTAAAATAGCGCAATTGTACATCCAAATCGGGAATCTCGTCTTGTGCGTATACAAATCCTTCAGCCAATTGAGACGTTGGAGTTTTGGCAAATGCGAATCCCAAAACAATCAGCACTAAAAGCAATCCTTTGTTTTTCCTCATAGTTGTGCTAATTTAGATAAAATTTATAGCATGGACTTATTTTCCTCAGATAAAAGGCATTTCCAACTCCCAAATGCCGAATTGATTTATATCCCGAATTTTTATGATCAAAAAAAGGCAGATGTTTATTTAGAACATTTAAAGAATAACATTCCGTGGCAGCAAGACGACATCAAAATCTTTGGAAAAACCCATCCTCAACCCCGATTGACAGCTCTATTTGCAATCAATGCAAAACCTTATAGCTATTCTAACATTACGATGACACCAAAACCATTCACATCCGAAATTCATCAAATCAAAATTGATGTGCAGAAGATATGTCAACATGAATTTACTACCGTGTTACTGAATTTATATAGAAATCGAAATGATAGTAACGGTTGGCATGCCGATAATGAAAAAGCCTTGGGAATAAATCCAGTCATCGCTTCGCTAAGTTTTGGAGCGACCAGAGTATTTCATTTTAAACACCGGACGATTAAAGAAGAAAGCCACAAACTCAATTTAGAACATGGCAGTTTACTGATCATGAAAGGAGAAATGCAGCATTTTTGGTTACATCAAATCCCAAAAACAAAAACACACGTCAACGAAAGAATCAATTTAACTTTCAGGACTTTATAAAAAAGAAAGAACCGAGGTCCCTCAACCTCGGTTCTTCTAATTTGCGTTTAATACATTGCGTAGATTAGGGTCACTAAGTCAACAACATATGCAAATATTAATTAATTAATCCATTGCACTAAAACGTTAATTTCAGTACACTTCAAATGTAAGACAAATAATGAGACTATCTGTCAAAACACATATTAAATCGATGAAATGCATTTAAATTTAACATTTATCGACTAAAAGACCCGTTTTAACGACAAAGCGCAAGCTCAACTCATTGAGAAAATCTTCATTTATTCATCATATTTTTGATAATTGAACGTTATCCTTTCAAATTAAATTACTCTCAGTATCTTCGTTTAGATAAATATTCACGCTATGAAAAACTTAATTCTTTTATTTAGTCTCATCAGTTCTTTATCATTCAGCCAACCACAAACTTTTTCTGAAACTGATATAAAGATTTCAAATTGGATTGACGGAAGTTTAATCTTTCCAAATTCAGGTTCAGATCAACTGGCCATAATTATCGGGGACTCTGGTCCGACAGACCGGGACGGAAACCAGAACTTCCAAAAAACCAACAATCTCAAAAAACTGGCCCTACAACTTGCCAACAATGGCATCGCGACGTTCAGATACGATAAACGCATAGTAAAACAGATCAAAATGAATTCCCTTGATCCGAAGATAAAGTTTGATGATTTCGTAGTCGACGCTATGGATGTCGTGAAGTATTTCAAAACAAAAAAAGAATTTAAAAATATCTACATTATCGGTCACGGTCAAGGAAGCTTAATAGGTATGCTCGCTGCACAAGAGCATGTTGATGGTCTTATTTCATTGGCAGGAGCTGGTCAACCCATCGATGCGGTCGTAATTGATCAGGTTCAAAAAACAGCCCCTATGTTTACTGAAGATACCAAAAGAGTGTTTGACATTTTAAGATCTGGACAAACAACCACGGACTTCCCTCCTGCTTTGGCTTCGGTATTCGACCTTAGCGTTCAAAAGTTTATGACGAGTTGGATGAAATATGATCCTTCAGTGGTCATAAAAGACTTAAAAATCCCCGTTCTCATCATAAATGGCACCAAAGATTTACAAGTAGAAACCGCCGAAGCGGAGTTACTTCAGAAGGCCAATCAAAAATCAGAATTAAAACTGATTGAAAAGATGAACCATGTCATGTTCATTATTGAAGGTGACGCTCAAGAAAACGCAAAATCCTACAATGATCACAATGGGAAAATCTCCGAAGAATTGGTGAAAGATATCGTCGATTTCATAAAAAAGTAAACCGTCACGTATGGTCATAAAAAAAGCATCTCGAAATCGAGATGCCCTTTTACTAACTAACCAACCAAAATGTAATATTAACTTCTCTAAAGGTTAACTACTCCCTTTTTGTAATGTAGAGCATAATTATTTACACTGTACTATATCCAAATTCCGTGCCAAAATTAAATTTGACAACAAAATTATTATTCCTATTTTGCGGCTCAAACTAACTAACCATGACCAATTTTTGTAAAATTTTACTTTTTTTAGGATTAATTATCGGGACTTCTGGTTCCATATATGCTCAAACCTTAATCATTGATAACGCAAACGACAATTATTCAGAAAGTTTTGACATTCCTGTAACCATTGATTCCATAAGCTTTAACAGTTTTCAGATCAAACTTTCTACTGTTGATCCTTCGCTGATTATTAATCAAGTCATCCTGAACAAAAAATTTTCAAAGGGCGCTTTGGAATTTTCTTCAAGCGGCTCAATTTATACCATTGGCTATAGAAGTGAAGCACCTATTACAATTTCCAAAAAGGAAAAGCTCTTTGATTTAAAATTAAATACCACCAATCGGTTTTCAGAAGTGAATTTGATTTCTGTCAAGGAAACAAATTTCTATAACCAGGCAGAAGTGCTATCTGTAACCCCAAAAGTGCACTCATCAACCGTTAATCAATTTGTTTTTTTTAAAAATGACGCCATCGTCTTCGGAATATTAATGCTAGCGCTAGGGTTTGTGTTTTATACAGAATCAAAAAAAGACGGTTTTTGGCCAAAATTCTACAAGTACGTTCCAGGACTTTTAATGTGCTATATGATTCCGGCTATTTTTAACTCGCTCGGATTGATTTCTGCAGATGTTTCAGAAACCTATTATATCTCCAGTCGTTATCTTTTGCCAGCTTCCTTAGTTTTATTGACCATTAGCATTGATTTAAAAGCGGTTTTCAATCTCGGTTGGAAAGCTTTAGTCATGTTTTTCACAGGAACTGCGGGGATTATCATTGGAGGACCAATTGCCATTTTGATCATTTCCACCTTTTCTCCTGAAACTGTTGGAGGTGCCGGATTTGATGCCGTATGGAGAGGATTGGCCACTTTGGCAGGAAGTTGGATTGGTGGCGGTGCCAATCAAGCAGCCATGTTGGAGATTTATGGTTTTAACCAAGAACTTTATGGCGGTATGGTATTGGTTGATATTGTGGTGGCCAACATTTGGATGGCGGTCCTTTTATTAGGCATTGGAAAACGTGCGAAAATAGATAAATGGCTAAAAGCCGATAACACTGCCATCAATGAATTGCAAGAAAAAGTACAAAGTTTTAGTGAAAAAATCATTCGTGTTCCGTCGTTAACAGATATCATGATGATTTTGACCTTTGCCTTTGTTGCCGTTGGTATTGCCCATTATGGCGCAGATGTTATTTCGACCTATCTGTCTGATAATTTTGAAGCCGTAAGTGATACTCGAAGTGCGCTATCCTCCTTTGGAAGCCAATTCTTTTGGTTGATTTCAATTGCGACTTTAATCGGCATCCTATTATCCTTCACAAAAGCGAAAAATTATGAAGGTGCCGGTGCCAGTAAAATTGGTAGCGTCTTCATTTACATTCTTGTGGCGACCATTGGAATGAAAATGGATTTGGGCAAGATGTTCGAAAATCCGGGACTTATTTTAATTGGTTTGGTGTGGATGGTTATTCACGCCATTCTTCTCATCATTGTTGCTAAACTCATTAAAGCACCCTATTTTTTCTTGGCCGTTGGAAGTCAAGCAAACGTTGGTGGAGCCGCCTCCGCTCCTGTTGTAGCCGCTGCATTCCATCCGTCATTGGCATCAGTTGGCGCACTCCTGGCCGTCTTTGGTTATGTCATCGGAACTTATGGCGCACTTTTATGTGCAGAACTCATGAGAATAGTTGCCGCAGGTTAGTTTTTAATCGATTATTATAAGATATTTGCCCACCAAAAATTTAAAAATTTCAATGAAAAGAATAGCGTTTATCCTCAGTTTACTTATTGTTTCGTCTTGTGCTAAAGACAAATCAAATTTCACCCTTAAAGGCACTATCAAAGATTTAAAAAAAGGAACGGTTTATCTCCAAAAGGTTGAAGACACTTTATTGGTTTCAATAGACTCCTTAAAGATCACTGGCGATTCGCAATTTGAACTTCACGCATATTTAGATGGCCCAGAAGTACTTTATCTAAAGCTCGATAAACAAGGAGAAGATAGTGGATTGATTCCTTTTTTTGCAGATAAAGGCATTACAGAAATCCACACCACGTTGAAAAACTTCTTTGTGGATGCAAAAATTACCGGCTCCAAACAACAAGAAAAATTAGAAGAATACAAGGCGATCATGTCCAAGTTTAAGGATAAAAATCTGGATCTTATCAAGGATAACCTAGTAGCGCACCAAAGTCAAGACTCTCTTCAAATAGATTCAAGTTTAAAGGCTCATAATAATTTGATTATCAGAAGATATTTGTACACCATCAACTTTGCTATTAACAATAAAGATAATGAGATTGCTCCTTATTTGGCAATATCAGAAATCCCAGATGCAAACATCAAATATTTAGATACTATCGTTAAATCGTTGACTCCGGAAATTAAAGCTTCCAAATACGGCAAGCAATTGCAGGAGCTGATTGATGAACGCAAAAAAGAATAAGAGTTTCATTTTTAGAATTGTGAGATGCAATTCTCATTTAATAAATTGAAATACTTATCAAGGATAACCGTTACTTTGTAAAGACATTTTAAAAAGAATGAACATCAACAAAGTTAAACTTCTCAAATGGGCTAAAAGAATGAGCTACGGCTTAGGCATTCTTTTAGCCCTTTTTATTTGTTTTTATAGCAGCATTTACATTGGTCTCTGGGGAAAAATTCCTGATTCAGAACAACTGACGCTCCTTAAACAAAGTCAGGCCACACAGGTTCTGGATGCCAATAATAATTTGATTGGAAAAATTTATGTTTACGACCGGCAATCCATCACATATTCTGATTTTCCCCAACATTTAATTGATGCTTTAATTGCGACAGAAGATGCTCGATTTTATGAACACAATGGCATCGACAATAAAAGTTTGCTTCGAGTATTTTTCAAAAGCATTTTGATGTCTAACGATTCGTCCGGCGGCGGTAGTACCATTACGTTACAATTGGCGAAAAATCTCTTCGGACGTAAAAATCACGGTTCCATTGGAATTGTCGTCAACAAAATCAAAGAAAGCATCGTTGCGAAACGCATAGAAAAACTCTATTCAAAAGAAGAAATCCTTACACTATATCTCAATACGGTTCCTTTTCCCGATAACACATACGGTATTGAAAGCGCTTCCGAAAAGTTTTTTGATTCCCATACCAAAGATTTGACCTTGGTAGAATCCGCAACTTTGATAGGCTCACTAAAAGCGAATACCAGTTACAATCCGCGTCGTTATCCTGAAAAATCACATATCAGAAAAAATGTGGTCATCAATCAGATGGAAAAATATGGCTATCTCTCGGAAGTCCAAGCTAACAAAGCCAAAACGGACAGTATTGTTGTGAACTATCAAAACTATGCACCAAATGAGGGTTTAGCGCCATATTTCAGAGCACAGATTAAAAAGCAATTGGATAGCTTGCTAAAGCAAAAAAAGTACTTGAAACCAGATGGAGAAATGTATAACATTTATCATGACGGTTTAAAAATCCATACCACTTTAGACAACACCATGCAACGCTACGCAGAGGCCGCCATGAAAGAGCATATGACGGATTTGCAACGACAGTTTGAAAAAGCTTACGGACAGAATGCACCTTGGCTCAAAGGAAAGTCGGCATTTGAAGCTGCTAAAAAACGTTTAAAAGTCTATAAAAGACTAAAAGCGCAAGGCTTAGATGATAAAGCCATAGAAGACTCGTTAAAAATAAAACATCAAACCGATTTATTTTCGTGGGATGAAACCTCCGTCAAATCTATGTCCACCTTAGATAGTTTGGAATATTTCTCCAAATTTTTGAATGCTGGCTTAGTCTCTTTAGATCCTTCCAATGGCGCGATAAAAGCTTATGTAGGCGGTATTGATTACGGCTTTTTTCAATTTGACCATATTGTGCAGAGCAAACGTCAGGTAGGTTCCACATTTAAACCTATTGTTTATACCGCTGCTTTGGAAAACGGCATGGATCCATGTGCATACTTTCCACTAAAAGCCATTACTTATAGCGATGTCAATAATTGGCGTCCTACCAATTCCGGCACTTTTGAGGATGAAGATTTAAACTATTCGCTTCAAAACGCATTGAGCAACTCAATAAATACCATTGCCGTAAAGGTACTTTATGAAACGGGTATTGATAAAGTGATCACACAGGCCCAAAACATGGGCATCAAAAGCAAATTGGAAGCCGTTCCCTCTATTGCTTTAGGTTCCTCTAATCTAACCGTTTTAGAGTTAGCAAAAGCTTACACGTCCTACGTGAATGACAGCAAGCCTTCAAATCCAGTTTTCATTACGAAAATCGAAGATAAAGATGGGAACGTTATTGCTTCTTATGAAGATCTTTATCCTGAGCAATCCAAAACTGATATGGCGTTTAGTGATGACACACGACAAGTGATACTCGAGTTTTTAAAAGCTACGGCCAACGAAGGTACAGCATCAAGATTACGATCAACTTATCAATTGAATAATGCCATTGCCGGAAAAACTGGAACGACGCAAGACAATAAAGACGGCTGGTTTGTGGGGATTATGCCAAAATTAGTTACGGTAACTTGGGTAGGAAATGACAATCAACAAATTGGTTTTAGTTCCACAGGAATTGGACAGGGCGCTAATTCAGCACTTCCCATTTTTGCCAAATATATCCAAAAATTAAACGCGGATCCGAGATACAATAAGATTACCAAGGCTTCTTTTGAAACGCCTTCGGAAGCGGTATTAAACGCTTTAACTTGTGATCCTACAAAAGAAGATGGCTTTTTCAAACGTTTGTTTGGCAATAATAAAGACGAACGAAAATTTGAAAAGAAAGAAAAGAAGCACAAGAAAGGCGGCGGAATTTTTGGATGGTTAAAAAAGAAGGACAAGAATGAATAGTCATAAATCTTCAAAATAAAAATTCCAAATTCCAAATGATGGAACGCGGATGACGCTGATGAAGCAGATTTCCACTGATTTTAATCGATCTTTAAAACAAAGGACAGCTGATTATTTTCCTGGTTGATAACAAATATATTCTTTGAACCAACTTATTGTCAGAACAACCCTTAGCGCCCTTTGCGAAAAACCTTCGCGCTCCTTGCGTTTAAAAAAACAAAAGAATTTTCAATAACTATTAGAAGTAGTTTAACCACCATGACGCAAAGTCAAAGCTCAGGTTCGCGAAAGGATAGAATTCCTTAGCGACCTTTGCGAAAAAACTTTGCGCTCCTTGCGTTTAAAAAAACCGCAACATACTTCAATCAAACTTCCTGAAAAATACAAAAGCCTCTCAAAAAGAGAGGCTTTAAATTGAGCCGATAGAGGGACTCGAACCCACGACCTGCTGATTACAAATCAGCTGCTCTAGCCAGCTGAGCTACATCGGCCTAAGAGACTGCAAATATAGTATTGAAAACCATATTTGCAAATCTTTTGAAAAAAAATTAAACTAATGCATTGATTTTTTCGATCAACGCATGACCTCTTGTTTCTAACTCAGCATTAACAGCTTTAAAGTGTGCTTTTTTGTTTTCAACACTTCTATCATTGACTTTTGCAATCAATTCATCAAACGTGTTGATGGCTTCTTCAACAATCGCTTCGCTTTTTTCTGCGTTTTTACCAGAATTTGCGTAATTCGAAATATAAGCCGCTTCAATAATATCTCCTAAAACATAGTTAATATCTTTTTTTAGGTCTCTAACATTTGCCATTTTCTTGATTTTAAAATTTTTACAAAAGTAATCAATTTAAGAATGTCTTCCGTAATGGATTGTATATATTTTAACTACACGTAGACTTCCAATAGCGTAGCGTCTTTTGAGGCGATTTGGTAGGAGGCTATGACCGCAGGAAGCAATAAAGTCTCCCCTTTTTTAATCACTTCAGAATGGTTCGCAGTCTTGATTTCAGCCTCTCCATCAACACAAATGTAGATCACGAAAGAATCATGCGTATTCTCTTTATGAAGCTCCGTATCAACCTTTAAATAGTTGGTTGTGAAATAAGGACAACTTACCATCTCGTTAGACTGATTTGGTGTTTTTTCATAGTTAATTCTGAAATTATCATCCATATCAAATCCTATGGCGTCTATGGCCAAATCGGTATGAAGTTCACGCTCATTGCCAAAATCATCTTTGCGCTCATAATCATAAATACGATAGGTAATATCACTCGTTTGCTGAATCTCAGCAAGTAATACCCCTGCTCCAATGGCATGCACGCGACCCACTTCAATAAAATAAGTATCTCCTGCTTTTACCTTATCAAAATTAAGGATTTCTGGAAGTGTTTTATTTTCGAGATGTTCAAGATAAAGCTCAGGTGTCATTTTCTGATTAAAATCGACAATTAAATTGGAGCCCTCATCGGCTTGCATTACATACCACATTTCTGTTTTCCCAAACGAGTTGTGGCGTTTTGCCGCCAATTCATCATTAGGATGTAACTGAATGGACAAATCTTCCTTGGCATCAATAAACTTGATTAATAAGGGAAATTTATTTCCGAATTTCTCATAGTTCTTCTTGCCAATCAATTCAGCTTTATAGGTGCTTAATAAATCTTTTAAGGATTGGTTCTCTAAACTCCCGTTGGATACTATAGAGGTGTCCCCTTCCACATCACTGATTTCCCAGCTCTCGCCAACATCAGGCAACTGAGATTCTTTGTGTAAAAGGCTTGCTAATTTTGTTCCGCCCCAGATTTTGTCTTTTAAAATCGGTGTGAATTTTAATGGGTATAACGTGTTTTTCAAAGTTGTATAATTTTGAGGGATGGTTTTTAGTTTCCTGAATAGGTCACGAAATTACGCGGCGTTTCATACAAGGTAATTTCCAAATCGAGCGTTGAATTTAATCTTGGTTTGATTTTATCATAAATCACAACCGCAATATTTTCAGCCGTCGGATTTAAATCTTTGAACTCTTCAACTTCAATGTTCAAATTCTTGTGGTCAAGATGATCTTCAATCTCTTCCTTTATAATATCCTTCAGCACTTTCATGTCCATGACAAACCCAGTTTCATGATCAATCCGTCCAGTTACGCTTACTATTAATTCATAATTATGACCATGGAAGTTAGGATTGCTACATTTCCCAAATACCTCTTCATTCTTTTCATCACTCCATTCTTTTCTAAAAAGTCGGTGTGCGGCATTAAAATGTGCTTTTCTACTAACAGTTACAATCATGATTACGCTCTGTTTATATGTTCATAAAATTTATCAAAAATAATCTTAAACCATTCTGTATATATTTCAGGACGTTCTAAAATATCGCTTTTCACGTCTTCTAAAGGCATCCATTTCCAGGCGGCCACTTCATCAGGATTGATCGTCGGTGCACCTTCATAGTTACCAATCATAACGTGATCAAATTCATGCTCCGTCAGGCCATTGTCAAAAGGAGCTTTGTAGATAAATGAAACCGTGTTTTCCAATTCGGTTACAAAACCCATTTCTTCCTGCAAGCGTCGTTTTCCTGCTTCAATATTAGATTCTCCGTCACGCTGATGGCTGCAACAGGTGTTTGCCCAAAGCAATGGCGAATGGTATTTATGTGCTGCGCGCTGTTGCAACATCAGTTCGTTTTTTTTATTAAAAATAAACACAGAAAAGGCACGGTGCAACAATGCCTTTTCGTGCGCCTCTAGCTTTGGCATTAAGCCAATTTGCTCGTCTTTTTCATTAACGAGGATTACTCTTTCTTCAGTCATAGCTTACAAAAATACCAACAAAAGTTATAAAAAGCACCAATGTTAGCTTAAAATTAAAATCGGCTGAAGTCTTCTATTAAAAATGCTTTCAATAATGGTATCTTTGCAACCATTTTAAGAGATTATGAGTTTTAAAACAGAAATAGAAAGACGCCGTACTTTTGGTATTATTGCGCATCCCGATGCCGGGAAAACCACACTTACCGAAAAACTATTATTATTTGGAGGTGCCATTCAGGAAGCAGGTGCGGTTAAAAGCAACAAAATTAAAAAAGGCGCGACCAGTGACTTTATGGAAATTGAGCGCCAGCGTGGAATTTCGGTAGCAACTTCGGTTTTGGCTTTTGAATATGAAGGCACCAAAATAAATATTTTGGATACTCCTGGACACAAGGATTTTGCCGAAGATACTTTTAGAACTTTAACAGCTGTAGATAGCGTTATTGTTGTGGTTGACGTCGCAAAAGGGGTTGAAGAGCAGACTGAAAAATTAGTGGAAGTTTGTCGCATGCGAAACATCCCGATGATTGTGTTTATCAATAAACTGGATCGTGAAGGACGAGATGCTTTCGACTTGTTGGATGAGATTGAACAAAAACTTGGTTTAAGCGTCGTTCCCATGAGTTTTCCGATAGGAATGGGCTACGATTTTAAAGGTATCTATAATCTTTGGGAAAAAAACATCAATTTATTTAGCGGTAGTAGTCGAAAAAGCATCGAAGAAACTATTGAAATTTCTGATTTAGCCTCCGAAGAAATAGATAAACTCATCGGTAAAAAAGCCGCAACTACACTTCGTGAAGAAATAGAACTTGTAGAAGGCATTTACCCAGAATTTGATCGCGATGAATATTTAAATGGACATCAACAACCGGTATTCTTCGGATCAGCATTAAATAATTTTGGAGTTCGCGAGTTATTGGATTGTTTCGTAGAAATTGCTCCAAAACCAAGACCAAAACAAAGCGAAGAACGTTTAGTGCAACCCGATGAAAAAGAATTTACAGGATTTGTATTTAAAATTCATGCCAATATGGATCCAAATCATCGTGACCGTTTGGCATTTATAAAAATTGTTTCAGGTACGTTTGAACGCAATAAACCGTATCTCCATGTTAGAAATAATAAAAAAATGAAATTCTCCAGTCCGAATGCTTTTTTTGCTGAGAAAAAGGAAATTGTGGACATTTCCTATCCTGGGGACATTGTAGGGATCCATGATACGGGTAACTTCAAGATTGGCGATACGCTTACTGAAGGCGAGATTATAAACTACAAAGGTATCCCAAGTTTCTCACCGGAACATTTTAGATATATCAATAACGCAGATCCATTAAAATCAAAACAACTTTATAAAGGTATTGATCAATTAATGGACGAAGGTGTTGCCCAGTTATTTACATTAGAACTTAACGGACGAAAAGTCATTGGAACCGTTGGTGCCTTACAGTATGAAGTTATTCAGTACCGTTTGGAACATGAGTATGGTGCCAAATGTACTTATGAAAACCTGAACGTTTATAAAGCCTGTTGGGTAGAGCCGACCGATCCAAAAAATGCCGAATACAAAGAGTTTTTAAGGGTAAAACAACGTTATTTGGCTAAGGATAAACATGACCAATTGGTGTTTTTAGCAGACTCGCAATTTTCATTGCAAATGACCCAACAGACCTATCCTACTATTAAATTCCATTTTGTTTCGGAATACAAATAGGAATCAAATTACAATTTTTTAAAATTCCAAATTCCAATAGACAACATTTTGGAATTTGGGATTTGAAATTAATTTTTAAACTTCAGTCGATGTCATTCATCGATATTAATTTTTATAGTTTGTTCTTCATCGGATTTTTAATACATTTAATAGATAAACTTAGAATTGCTGCTCGTAACTTTTCTAAATCTGAAGAGATTCAAACCCCAAATTGATCTACTTATGGAAATAAATGCTAATCAGTTTAGTAATAGCAATATTACTATTATTTACGAACCATCTGTTTGCATCAGCGCAGGTCGTTGTGCAAGAGAACTCTCGGATGTCTTTAGGACTTCAGTCATCCCTTGGATTGACTTAGATGGTGCACCATCTCAAAAAATCATTGAGCAAGTCAAAAAGTGCCCATCTGGAGCTTTGAAATTTCATCTTAATCATAAAGTAGCTTAAAACTTGACAAAAAAAATCCCTTTGAATATAAATTCAAAGGGATTTTTTAATTGCAGTCGGTTGATACCAACAAATACTTTTATCGCGATTTAAGCTTGACCAGTAGGTCCAAAATTCAATGGAATTGGTGGCTGCTCGTAATCCTTAATTTCACCATGAGAGGTTTCAAAACGCTTTACATTTTCACCTAAAGCTTTAAGCAAGCGCTTTGCATGCTGTGGCGTCAAAATAATACGTGACTTCACTTTACTTTTTGGAGTTCCAGGCATGATGCTGACAAAATCAACAACAAACTCTGATACCGAATGATTGATGATGGCTAAGTTGGAATAAATTCCTTCGGCTATCTTTTCGTCCAATTCAATATTAATTTGTCCTTGCTTTGATGCTTCGTTATTATCGCTCATAATAATATTCCTGCAAAGGCAGAAATCTCTTTTTTAAAGGTTAATATCTTGAATCAACTGACGTGTCATCTTTAAAAAAGTCAAACACGCCTTTTGATTCATGAGATCCCCGCCTGCGCGGGGATTTTATTAATTGTAATTAAACTCTTCTTTAGCTTTCATCATTTCATTGAATTCTTCTTTAGAACCAACGATGATATGCTCATAGCGTCTCACCCCTGTTCCTGCAGGAATTCTATGTCCAACAATAACGTTCTCTTTCAAACCTTCTAAGTAATCAATTTTAGCGCTTACTGCTGCTTCGTTAAGTACTTTGGTCGTTTCCTGGAACGATGCTGCTGATATGAATGATTTTGTCTGTAATGAAGCTCTTGTAATACCTTGTAGTATTGGAGTTGCTGTAGCCGGTTGTGCATCTCTTGCAACAGCCAACTGACCATCTTCTCTTCTTACTACTGAGTTTTCATCTCTTAACTGACGCGTCGTAACGATTTGTCCTGGTTTAAGAGTTTTAGAATCTCCAGCATCTTCAATCACTTTCATTCCAAAGATCTTATCGTTTTCTTCGATGAAATCAGATTTATGAGCCAATTGATCTTCTAAGAAGATCGTATCACCAGAATCAATGATTCTAACTTTACGCATCATTTGTCTTACAACAACCTCAAAATGCTTATCGTTGATTTTCACACCTTGCAAACGATATACTTCCTGTACTTCGTTTACCAAGTATTGTTGAACCGCTGAAGGGCCTTTGATATTTAAGATATCGTTTGGAGTGATAGAACCATCAGATAATGGCATACCTGCTTTAACATAATCATTTTCTTGAACAAGAATTTGACTAGACAGCTTAACCAAGTATTTTTTAACATCACCTAAACGAGATTCGATAATAATCTCACGGTTACCTCTTTTGATTTTTCCGAAAGACACAACACCATCAATCTCACTTACTACAGCAGGATTAGAAGGGTTACGTGCTTCAAACAACTCAGTTACACGTGGAAGACCACCCGTAATATCCCCAGATTTCGCTGATCTACGAGGTATTTTTACCAAGACTTTACCAACATTAATCTTCTCACCATTGTTAATCATCAAGTGGGCACCAACTGGTAAGTTGTATGAACGTATTGCGTTTCCTTTAGAATCCTCAATATGTAAGGTTGGAATCAATTTTTTGTTTCTTGATTCAGAAATTACTTTCTCTTGGAAACCAGTTTGCTCATCAATTTCCACTTGATAGGTTACTCCTTGCTCAATGTTTTCATAAGATACCTTACCGGCAAACTCAGAAATAATTACACCGTTATAAGGGTCCCAAGAACAAATGACATCTCCTTTTTTCACTTTATCTCCTGGCTTGCAGTAGACGAATGATCCGTAAGGAATATTGTGCGTACTTAGTGTGATTCCTGTTTTGGCATCTACCAATTTGAATTCAGACGTACGGGAAATAACAACATCTACATCAGCGCCATTGTTATCTGTTCCTTTAACAACTTTTAAATCTTCAATTTCAGCAATACCATCAAACTTAACGGTCAATTTATTTTCTTCAGAAATGTTACCTGCAATACCTCCAACGTGGAAGGTACGAAGTGTTAACTGTGTACCTGGCTCTCCAATGGATTGGGCAGCAACGACACCAACAGCTTCACCTCTTTGAACCATTTTACCGGTTGCAAGGTTACGACCGTAACATTTAGAACAAATACCTTGAGTAGCTTCACAAGTTAATGCTGAACGAACCTCTATAGAATCTAAAGCAGAACCTTCGATACGTTTTGCAACAGCATCATCGATATGTTCACCAGCACTTATAATAAGCTCTTGAGTTAATGGATCGTAAACATCATTTAATGACGTTCTACCAACCACTCTGTCCTCAAGTTTCTCAATAACTTCCTCATTTTTCTTCAATGCGGATACTTCAATACCTCTTAATGTTCCACAGTCTTCACTGTAAATAATCACATCCTGAGATACGTCCACCAAACGACGTGTTAGGTAACCAGCATCTGCCGTTTTAAGAGCGGTATCTGCAAGACCTTTACGAGCACCATGAGTAGAAATAAAGTATTCCAAAATTGAAAGACCTTCCTTAAAGTTAGAAAGAATTGGGTTTTCAATAATCTCTCCACCACCTGCACTAGATTTTTTAGGTTTTGCCATCAATCCACGCATACCGGTCAACTGACGAATCTGTTCTTTAGATCCACGAGCTCCAGAATCAAGCATCATATATACCGAGTTGAAACCTTGTTGATCTTCACGGATACGTTTCATTGACAATTCCGTCAATTCAGCATTCGTAGAAGTCCAGATATCAATAACTTGGTTATAACGTTCGTTATTGGTAATCAATCCCATGTTGTAATTGGCCATAATACCATCAACTTGAGAATTGGCACTTTCAATCATGGTTTGTTTTTCAGCAGGAATAATAATATCACCTAAACTGAACGACAATCCACCTTGGAAAGCGAACTTATAGCCTAAATCTTTGATTAAATCCAAGAAATCAGCTGTTTCAGGAACAGAAGTTACCTTTAAGATCACACCAATGATATCTCTCAATGATTTTTTGGTCAAGACTTGGTTAACAAAACCTGCTGCTCTTGGAACGGTTTCATTAAAGAGAACACGACCAGTGGTAGTTTCAATAATCTTAGAAACTAACTTGCCTTCCTCATTCAAGTCCTCAGTTCTTACTTTAATAGAGGCGTTCAAATCAACTTTTCTCTCATTGTAAGCAATAGTTACCTCTTCTGGAGAATAGAAAGTCAATCCTTCACCTTTTACTTTTTTGTCATCTGTTGACTTACGTTCCTTGGTCATATAATAAAGACCAAGAACCATGTCTTGAGATGGCACAGTAACAGGAGAACCGTTAGCAGGATTCAAGATATTATGAGAAGCCAACATTAACAATTGAGCTTCCAAAATAGCCTCAGGGCCTAATGGTAAATGCACAGCCATTTGGTCACCATCGAAATCCGCGTTAAACGCCGTACATACTAATGGGTGCAATTGGATCGCCTTACCTTCAATCAATTTAGGTTGAAACGCTTGAATACCTAGTCTGTGCAATGTAGGAGCACGGTTTAAAAGCACTGGATGTCCTTTTAAAACATTCTCTAAAATATCCCAAACTACAGGCTCTTTTCTGTCTATTATTTTCTTTGCAGATTTAACAGTTTTAACAATCCCACGCTCAATCAGTTTTCTGATGATAAATGGTTTGTAAAGTTCTGCTGCCATATCTTTTGGCAATCCACATTCAAATAGTTTTAATTCTGGTCCAACGACGATTACCGAACGTGCTGAATAATCCACACGCTTACCTAGTAAGTTTTGACGGAAACGTCCTTGTTTTCCTTTTAGGGAATCGGATAATGATTTTAATGGTCTGTTAGAATCTGTTTTTACTGCAGATGCTTTACGCGTGTTGTCCAATAATGAATCCACAGATTCTTGCAACATACGTTTCTCATTACGTAAAATTACCTCTGGAGCTTTGATCTCAACCAAACGCTTCAAACGGTTGTTACGAATAATCACACGACGGTACAAATCATTCAAATCCGAAGTCGCAAAACGACCACCATCCAACGGCACCAATGGACGTAATTCCGCTGGAATTACTGGTACTGCTTTCAAGATCATCCATTCTGGAAGATTCTCACGGTTAAGGTTAGAATCTCTAAACGCTTCAACAACTTGAAGACGTTTTAACGCCTCAGTTTTACGTTGCTTAGAGGTTTCTGTATTTGCTTTGTGACGCAATTCAAAAGACAACTCGGCCAAATCAATTCTTGCAAGCAAATCAATCAAGCATTCCGCTCCCATTTTTGCAATGAACTTATTTGGATCGTTGTCATCTAAATATTGGTTATCCTGAGCAATTGACTCAAGGATACTCAAGTATTCTTCTTCCGTCAAGAAATCCATTTTTTGTAATGGTTCGCCATCTACATTCTTAGCATTACCTGGTTGGATCACTACATAACGTTCGTAATAAATGATCATATCCAATTTCTTGGAAGGTAATCCCAACAAGTATCCGATTTTGTTTGGTAATGAACGGAAATACCAAATGTGCGCCACAGGAACTACCAAATTGATATGTCCAACACGGTCACGACGTACTTTCTTTTCAGTTACTTCAACCCCACAACGGTCACAAACAATACCTTTGTATCGGATACGCTTATATTTTCCACAAGCACATTCAAAATCCTTTACAGGACCAAAAATACGCTCACAGAACAAACCATCTCTTTCTGGTTTGTGTGTTCGATAATTAATAGTTTCTGGTTTAAGAACCTCACCACGAGATGCTGCTAAAACAGACTCTGGAGACGCTAAACCAATGGAGATTTTGTTAAATCTCTGTACTGTATTCTTATCTTGTCTTCTTGCCATTTTTTATGGTACTAACAAATTATAATTTAATTTTTTGATTGTTGTAGGGACAGGCCATGGCCTGTCCCTACGGAATAATTTCTATGAAATTATTCCTCCAATCTAATATCCAATCCTAATCCTTTCAATTCGTGCATTAATACGTTGAAAGATTCAGGAAGTCCTGGTTCTGGCATTGGCTCTCCCTTAACGATTGCTTCGTAAGTTTTAGCTCTACCGATAACGTCATCAGATTTTACTGTTAAGATCTCACGCAAGGTTGCAGATGCGCCATAAGCCTCAAGTGCCCAAACCTCCATCTCACCAAAACGCTGACCACCAAATTGAGCTTTACCACCCAATGGTTGTTGTGTAATTAATGAGTATGGTCCGATTGAACGCGAGTGCATCTTATCATCAACCATGTGTCCAAGTTTCAACATATAAATTACACCAACAGTTGCAGGTTGATCAAAACGATCTCCCGTACCACCATCATATAGGTATGTATGTCCATAACGTGGAATTCCAGCTTCGTCAGTCAATTCGTTAATTTGATCTAGTGTAGCACCATCAAAGATTGGTGTTGCATAGGTACGTCCTAACTTTTGACCAGCCCATCCAAGAACTGTTTCATAAATTTGACCAATGTTCATACGAGAAGGTACACCTAGTGGATTCAATACGATATCTACCGGAGTTCCATCTTCAAGGAACGGCATATCTTCCTGACGAACGATACGGGCAACAATACCTTTGTTACCGTGACGACCCGCCATTTTATCACCCACTTTAAGTTTACGCTTCTTAGCGATATAAACCTTAGCTAATTTGATAATACCTGCTGGCAATTCATCTCCTACAGAAATTGTAAACTTCTCACGACGCAATGAACCTTGAAGGTCATTTTCCTTAATCTTGTAGTTGTGGATCAAATCTGCAACTAAAGCGTTTGTTTCGTCATCAGTAGTCCAAGTTCCTGAAGATAAATGCGCATAATCATCCACAGAATTTAACATCTTCAAGGTATATTTTTTACCTTTTGGAAGTATTTCCTCTCCAAGATCATTAAAGATACCTTGCGCCGTTTTTCCGTTTACGATCGTGAATAATTTGTCAATCAAAATTGCTTTTAACTCATCAAATTTTCTGTAGTAAACAGCTTCTAAAGCATCAATATCTTCTTTATCTTTTGCTCTCTTACGTTTGTCTTTTACTGCTCTTGAGAATAATTTTTTCTCAATAACAACACCGTGTAACGAAGGAGAAGCTTTTAATGAAGCATCTTTCACGTCCCCAGCTTTATCACCGAAGATTGCTCTTAATAATTTTTCTTCTGGTGTAGGATCAGATTCACCTTTTGGAGTAATCTTACCAATTAAGATATCACCAGGTTTAATCTCAGCACCAATACGAATCATCCCGTTTTCATCTAAGTCTTTAGTAGCCTCTTCAGAAACGTTAGGAATATCATTAGTCAATTCTTCGTTACCTAATTTGGTATCACGAACTTCCAATGAATATTCATCAATATGGATTGATGTAAAGATATCATCACGAACCACTTTTTCAGAAATTACGATAGCATCCTCAAAGTTGTAACCTTTCCATGGCATAAACGCCACTTTCATGTTACGACCAAGAGCAAGCTCTCCTGCTTGGGTTGCATAACCTTCACAAAGTACTTGTCCTTTTTTAACTTTATCGCCTTTGGTTACAATAGGTTTCAAGTTAATAGACGTTCCTTGGTTAGTTTTTCTAAATTTAACTAACGGATAAGTTTTAGTATCACTTTCAAAACTTACCAATGCTTGTTCTTCAGTACGCTCGTATTTGATTGTAATTTCATTAGCATCAACATACTCTACAGTACCTGCGCCTTCTGCATTAATCAAAACTCTCGAATCTGAAGCAACTTGACGCTCTAAACCAGTACCTACAATTGGTGCATCCACACGCAATAATGGTACGGCCTGACGCATCATGTTAGATCCCATCAAGGCTCTGTTCGCGTCATCATGCTCCAAGAAAGGAATCAACGATGCCGAGATAGAAGCTACTTGGTTAGGAGCAACGTCAGTATAATTAGCAGTAAAAGGATCGATTACAGGGAAATCACCTTCTTGACGAGCAATAATCTTGTCTTCAGTAATTTTTCCATTCTCATCAACTTTAAGAGTTGCTTGAGCAATCAACATATCCTCTTCCTCTTCTGCGCTTAAATATATTGGTGCATTTTTAATATCTACAACACCATCTGTAATTTTACGATAAGGTGTTTCAATGAAGCCCATTCCGTTTACTTTTGCAAAAACAGAAAGTGAAGAAATCAAACCAATGTTTGGTCCCTCTGGAGTTTCAATTGGACATAAACGACCGTAATGTGTATAGTGAACGTCACGAACCTCGAAACCTGCACGCTCTCTGGATAAACCTCCAGGTCCTAATGCTGATAAACGACGTTTGTGCGTAATCTCAGCCAATGGATTGGTTTGATCCATAAATTGAGACAACTGATTCGTTCCAAAGAATGAGTTGATTACTGAAGACAAAGTTTTAGCGTTAATCAAGTCAATTGGTGTAAACACCTCATTGTCACGAACGTTCATACGCTCACGGATAGTACGTGCCATACGTGCTAAACCAACACCAAACTGTTGTGATAATTGCTCACCTACAGTACGTACACGACGGTTAGATAAGTGGTCAATATCATCAATCTCAGCTTTAGAGTTGATCAACTCGATAAGATATTTGATAATGGTAATGATATCCAATTTGGTAAGCACTTGCTTATCCATACCGATATCAAGACCCAACTTTTTGTTCATTCTATAACGACCTACTTCACCTAGAGAGTAACGTTGGTCAGAGAAGAATAATTTGTCAATAATTCCACGAGCAGTCTCCTCATCTGGCGGCTCCGCGTTTCTTAATTGACGGTAAATATGTTCAACAGCTTCTTTTTCGGAGTTTGTTGGATCCTTTTGAAGCGTATTATGTATGATAGAATAATCACCTTGCTGCGTACTTTCTTTATGTAAAAGAACCGTTTTAGCATCAGCTTCAATAATTTCTTCAATATTGTCTTTATCTAAAACAGTATCACGATCAAGCACAATCTCGTTACGCTCAATGGATACCACTTCACCTGTATCTTCATCCACAAAATCTTCGTGCCATGTGTTAAGCACACGTGCAGCCAATTTACGACCAATGATTTTCTTAAGACCAGACTTTGATACTTTAACCTCTTCTGCAAGGTCAAAAATTTCAAGAATATCTTTATCACGTTCAAAACCGATGGCTCTGAACAAGGTTGTAACTGGTAGTTTTTTCTTTCTATCAATATACGCGTACATAACGCTATTGATATCCGTAGCAAATTCAATCCAAGAACCTTTAAAAGGAATTACTCTTGCTGAATATAACTTGGTTCCATTCGCATGGAAGGATTGACTGAAGAACACACCTGGAGATCTGTGCAATTGTGAAACCACAACACGCTCAGCACCATTGATACAGAAAGTACCACTTGGCGTCATGTATGGAATTGTACCCAAATACACATCTTGAACAATAGTTTCGAAGTCCTCATGTTCAGGATCTGTACAATACAATTTTAAACGCGCTTTTAAAGGCACACTGTATGTTAATCCTCTTTCAATACATTCTTCAATTGAATATCTTGGTGGATCAATGAAGTAATCCAGAAATTCCAAAACAAATTGATTGCGAGTGTCGGTAATTGGGAAGTTTTCCATGAAGGTATTGTAGAGACCTTCATTCCCTCTTTCTTCAGATTTTGTCTCTAATTGGAAAAAATCCTGGAAGGATTTTATTTGGATATCCAAAAAATCAGGATAGTCCGTTCTATTTACAATAGAAGAGAAGTTTAATCTTTCAGCTTTATGTGCTAACATCGATGAACGGGATTTTGATTAAAAAAATAGTTGTTTTTAATGTATATCTCCTCTGTTTGTCATTGTCTTTCAATGCTTAGATGGAGTTTGCCAATTATCACTCTCGTTGGAATCAACTTCATTTTAATGGCACATTTAATATACACAAAAGGGTTTAGGTCATTCCGAACAATCGGAAGACCTAAACCAAAATTTGTAGTTTGGGTTAAGCTTATTTAAGCTCAACTTCTGCTCCAGCTTCTTCTAATTGAGCTTTTAAAGCTTCTGCTTCATCTTTAGAAACACCTTCTTTAACATTGCTTGGTGCGCTATCAACTAATTCTTTAGATTCTTTCAAACCTAAACCAGTTAATTCTTTTACCAATTTAACAACTGCTAATTTAGAAGCACCTGCTGCTTTAAGAACTACGTCAAATTCTGACTGCTCCTCAGCTGCATCAGCATCTCCACCGCCACCTACTGCAACTGCAACAGCAGCAGCAGCTGGTTCGATACCATACTCGTCTTTTAATATTGTAGCTAATTCGTTAACTTCTTTTACTGTTAAGTTAACTAATTTTTCTGCGAAATCTTTTAAATCTGCCATTTTCTATCGTTTTAATAATTTTAATAAAATATAATTTGTTTAAGTGCGTACTTAGTTGGTTATCCTTCTCTTTCGGATAATG
Source organism: Gelidibacter sp. (assembly GCF_053579655.1). Taxonomy (NCBI): domain Bacteria; kingdom Pseudomonadati; phylum Bacteroidota; class Flavobacteriia; order Flavobacteriales; family Flavobacteriaceae; genus Gelidibacter; species Gelidibacter sp. The sequence continues at coordinate 80,944 of NZ_JBMDWE010000017.1, forward strand.
TTTTTACAAGACCTGCAATGATGCCGCCACCTGATTTAAGAGCTGAAATAACGTTTTTAGCAGGAGATTGTAACAATCCTACGATGTCTCCAATTAATTCCTCTCTTGATTTGATGTCAACCAATGCATCCAATTGCTCATCACCAATGTAAATTGCTTCTTCAATAAAAGCTCCTTTAAGCAATGGCTTATCAGATTTCTTACGGAACAATTTAATTACTTTAGCTGGAGCATTTCCAGTTTCTGAATACATTACTGAAGTGTTTCCTACTAAAGTCTTTGGAAGATCTCCAAAATCTTTTTCAGAAGCTTCCATAGCTTTACTCAACAATGTATTTTTTACGACGGCCATTTTAATGTCTGCCTTAAAGCAAGCACGACGTAATTCTGAAGTGTTTTTTGCGTTCAATCCAGAGATATCTGTTAAATAGATATGTGTATTATCCGCTAATTGAGCAGTCAACTCTTCAATAACTTGTGATTTTTCTTCTCTTGTCATAATATTAAAGTTTAACTACTAACCTATTTTAGTATCAATTGATATACTTGGACTCATGGTACTAGACATAAAGATGCTTTTAATGTAAACACCTTTAGCCGCAACAGGTTTCATTTTGATTAAAGTCGAAATAAGTTCGTTTGCGTTTTCAATCAATTTGTCAGCAGTAAATGATGCCTTACCGATTGGTGCGTGAACGATACCCGTTTTGTCAACTCTAAAGTCAATTTTACCAGCTTTTACTTCTGCAACTGCTTTAGCCACATCCATAGTTACTGTACCTGTTTTAGGGTTTGGCATTAAACCTCTTGGGCCTAACACTCTACCTAATGGACCTAATTTACCCATGATTGCAGGCATGGTAACGATCACGTCAACATCTGTCCAACCATTTTTGATTTTCTCAAGGTATTCATCCAATCCTACATAATCAGCACCTGCATCTTTAGCTTCCTGCTCTTTGTCAGGTGTTACTAATGCAAGAACTTTCATGTCCTTTCCTGTTCCGTGAGGTAAAGAAACTACACCTCTTACCATTTGGTTTGCTTTACGAGGATCGACTCCAAGTCTTACAGCGATATCCACTGAAGCATCAAATTTAGTATAGGTAATCTCTTTTAATAGAGTTGCACCCTCTTCAAGAGAATAAAGTTTGGTTTTGTCAACTTTAGCTCTTGCCTCTTTTTGCTTTTTTGTTACTCTTGCCATTTCAGAAATGTTTTAATTAGGTTTTTTACCTGTTACAGTAATACCCATTGATCTTGCTGTTCCTGCAACCATGTCAATAGCTTTGTCAGCAGTAAATGCATTTAAATCTTGCATTTTGTCTTCAGCAATTGCTTTAACTTGATCCCAGGTTACTTTTGCTACCTTTTTTCTGTTCGGTTCTCCAGATCCTTTTTTTACTTTGGCCGCTTCCATCAATTGAACTGCAGCTGGTGGAGTTTTAATAATGAAATCAAACGATTTATCCTTGAACACAGAGATTACAACTGGTAATACTTTACCTGCTTTATCCTGAGTTCTAGCATTAAATTGCTTACAGAATTCCATGATATTAACTCCAGCAGCTCCTAAAGCGGGTCCTACCGGTGGCGATGGATTCGCTGCACCTCCCCGAACTTGTAGCTTAACTACTTTACTTAATTCTTTTGCCATTTCTTTAATTTTAGTTGCACCTCTTCCTTTGGAAGCCAAAAGACGTACGATCTATTTGTAACAATTATTAAACTTTTTCGACTTGCATATAACTCAATTCCAATGGTGTTTTTCTTCCGAAAATTTTCACCATGACTTCAAGTTTGCGTTTTTCTTCATTTATTTTTTCGATGGTTCCATCAAACCCGTTGAATGGTCCATCAATAACTTTAACAGTTTCTCCAATTGTGAAAGGAATAGCTACGTTTGAATCTGCATCCACGGTAAGCTCATCTACCTTACCTAACATTCTGTTTACTTCAGATTGTCTTAGCGGCACCGGATCTCCTCCTTTTGTTTCACCTAAAAAGCCAATAACGTTTGTAATTGACTTAATAATATGAGGGATTTCGCCACTCAAATTGGCTTGAATCATGATATAGCCAGGGAAATAAACTTTTTCTTTACTTATTTTTTTCCCGTTACGTATTTGTATAACTTTTTCAGTAGGCACCAAAACCTGATCCACGAAATCCTCGAGACCCAAGCGGGCGATTTCGTTTTCTATATAGGTTTTGATTTTGTTTTCTTGACCACTAACAGCCCTTACAACATACCACTTTTTATTTTCACTAGTCTCAGACATCCTCTCTTTATATTTTACTTAATCCAGCTGAAATAAGCTTCGATAACTTTACTAAAAACAGAGTCAACTCCCCAAATTGCCAAAGCAAATATAATTGAGAAAACAGCGACAACAATGGTTAAGCGTTGTGCTTCGGCCCATGGTGTCCATGTCACATTGTTTTTTAATTCACCAAATGATTCTGAAATATAATTTACAAATCCTGCCATTACAGTTGTATTAGTTTTTTTAAAATTGAGAGTATTTGCTACACTCTTTTAATTGGTTTCAAAACCACTTTTAAAAGTAAGTTTTAAACACTTGCACGGGTTGGGAGACTTACTTCGACTTCGCACCCATAAAGGTGCTCCGCTCAGCATAAACTTCTCGTCTCTTACGCCACTCTTTTACTCTATTTGCACGGGTTGGGAGACTCGAACTCACGACACCTGGTTTTGGAGACCAGTGCTCTACCAACTGAGCTAAACCCGTAAACACAATCAAGGCATCTTGACAAATCAAGACGCCTTAATTATTATTTAGACCATTATAATTATGCTAAAATTTCAGTAACCTGACCTGCACCTACAGTACGTCCACCTTCACGGATAGCGAAACGAAGACCTACGTTCATTGCAATTGGTTGTAATAAATCAACTGTAATAGTTAAGTTATCTCCAGGCATAACCATCTCAACACCTTCTGGCAACATAATGTTTCCAGTTACGTCAGTTGTACGTACGTAAAACTGTGGACGGTAGTTATTATGGAATGGAGTATGACGTCCACCTTCTTCTTTTTTCAAGATATAAACCTCAGCTTTAAATTTAGCGTGTGGTTTTACTGAACCTGGCTTAACGATAACCATACCTCTAGTGATCTGAGTTTTGTCAATACCTCTTAATAAGATACCAGCGTTATCTCCAGCTTCACCTCTATCAAGGATTTGACGGAACATTTCAATACCAGTAATAGTAGAGGTTAATTTCTCAGCTCCCATACCGATGATTTCAACTGGATCTCCAGTTTTAGCAATACCAGTTTCGATACGACCTGTAGCAACAGTTCCACGACCAGTAATAGAGAAAACATCTTCAATAGGCATTAAGAAAGGCTTCTCAATATCACGAACTGGCTCTTCAATCCATTTATCAACTTCTTCCATTAATTTAAGAAGTGCATCAACCCATTTTTGCTCACCGTTAAGTGCGCCTAAAGCGGATCCTTGAACAACAGGTCCATTATCACCATCGTAATCGTAGAATGATAATAAATCTCTGATTTCCATTTCAACTAGTTCTAATAACTCTTCGTCATCAACTAAGTCAACTTTATTCATGAAAACAACAATTCTAGGAATACCTACTTGGCGACCTAAAAGGATGTGTTCACGTGTTTGTGGCATAGGACCATCTGTTGCAGCAACAACCAAGATAGCTCCGTCCATTTGAGCAGCACCAGTAACCATGTTCTTTACGTAATCCGCGTGACCTGGACAGTCAACGTGAGCGTAGTGACGATTTGCTGTTGCATATTCAACGTGTGATGTATTAATTGTAATACCTCTTTCTTTTTCCTCTGGAGCGTTATCAATTTGATCAAATGATCTTGCTTCTGAAAAACCTGCATCAGCTAATACTTTAGTAATAGCTGCTGTCGTAGTTGTTTTACCGTGATCCACGTGTCCAATAGTACCTATGTTAAGGTGTGGTTTTGAACGATCGAAAGTTGCCTTTGCCATGTTTAATTTATTTTAATCTTAATTTATATTAGTGTTCAAAAATTTAATTTTGCTTATTTGAAAAGAGCCAATGACGAGAATTGAACTCGTGACCTCTTCCTTACCAAGGAAACGCTCTACCCCTGAGCTACACCGGCGATTGAGTTTGGTGGTTTCAGGTTCCTGATTTCAAGTTCAAAAAGCTGTAACAAGAAACTTGAAACTTACTGAGAATAGCAAACCACATATGTTATTATGAGAAGACCTATTCTTTAAGTAGTGCTCACACATTTCTGTATGATGACATTCTACTTTAGAGCGGGAGACCGGGTTCGAACCGGCGACATTCAGCTTGGAAGGCTGACGCTCTACCAACTGAGCTACTCCCGCAATTTCATGAAACTTCAATGTAATGAAATCTCAATTTCCAATATTTAATGAACTTTTTTTTGGACTACCTCCCGTTGGTCGGTGATCCGTAAGGGTGCCCCTTACTTAATCTTTCAAAACACTACTTTACAAAAGCAAGCTTTTGACGACAGCTTATTTAAAATCTTTGTGGGGAGAGCAGGATTCGAACCTGCGAAGACGTAGTCAGCAGATTTACAGTCTGCCCTCGTTGGCCGCTTGAGTATCTCCCCAATTATTCATTATTTTCCAAAAGAACGTTTTCCTGATCGCTCAGTGTTTTTTTATTGAAGGAACCGAATCTCAAAACTTATTCAGTTTTTGAGCCGATAGAGGGACTCGAACCCACGACCTGCTGATTACAAATCAGCTGCTCTAGCCAGCTGAGCTACATCGGCTTTTTACGTTCTGTTCCTTCAGTAAAAAAGCCCGCTATTTCTAACGGACTGCAAATGTATGTAAATATTTAATTATTCAAAACATTTTTTGAGAAAATTTTATCAAAATTGTGATCTTAATTTCTCTTTTCTCTTTTTTAGCTGTCTTTCGAGGGATGAAATGGCCATATCTGCGCCCTCTTCAAACGTTTTACATTGCTTCTTCACCACGAAACTATCGCCTGGAACGTTGACTCTGGCTTCAAAAATCTTATTTTCCTTATCACTTGTGTTTTCAACTTTAAGATAAACATCAGTTTGAATGACTTTGTCATAAAATAAATCGAGTTTATCCATTCTTTTTTGAATAAAGTCGATTAATTTTTTGTCTGCAGTAAAATTAACGGATTGTGTGATTACTTTCATCTGTTTGGGTTTTTAAAATTAATGGCATAAAATCGGAACTAATTCATTCATGCTTTCATTTGGTTATACACTAGTTATTGTTTTTACTTCTTGGATGCGCGTGAGCATATACTTTTTTTAATTCAGCTATACTATTATGCGTATAAATTTGGGTTGCTGCTAAACTTGAATGTCCCAACAATTCTTTAACCGCATTTAAATCAGCTCCTTGATTAAGCAAATGGGTTGCAAAGGAGTGCCTCAATATATGCGGACTCTTTTTTACCTTATAAGAAGCCTGACTAAAATACTCATTTATAATTCTGTAAACAAGAGTTTCATATACTTTTAACCCTCTTTTAGTTAAAAATAAATATTCGTCGTCTGTAATGATTTCCAATTCATTTCTCAGCTGCATATAATTGTGAGCAGTCGTCACTACACTATCAATTAACGGAACAAAACGTTCTTTATTACGCTTCCCAAGAACCTTTAAAGTTTTATTGCCTAAATCCAAATCCTTGAGTTTAATTTGGATCAGTTCAATACGCCGGATGCCCGTGGCATAAAAAAGTTCCACAATAAGACGGTTTCTGACGCCCTCAAAATCGCTTTCCTTTGCTAAGATGTCGATAACCTCTTCCATTTCCTTTGGTGAAAATGGGATTTGGACTTTCTTATCTGTTTTTAAGGCTTTGTGTTTCGATAATGGATTGGCTTGAATGGTTTCCGTTTTGATCAAAAACTTAAAATAAGAGTTCAAAGCCGAAATCTTACGATTGATACTTCTGTTAGAGATTTTTTGCTCCACCAAAAACACAATCCAACTTCTAATTTGAGGATAATTTACATTTTGGATGGAATCAACGTCATATTCTCGATTGACAAATTCAGAATAACTCTCCAAATCTGTAAGATAAGCCTTGACGGTAAGTGCGGAATAATTTTTCTCGTGGAGTAAATACTCGGAAAAGGGCAAGAATTGTGATTTCACGGTAGACATTAAAAGAACCCATTAGTAGTTTTGGTTCATTAAATATAGGACAAAAAAAATTCCTGCTAGTGCAGGAATCTCTTTTATTTGATTTCGAAATTACAATTATATGTTTTCTCGATCTCTTAGATGTTGAATGTATTGGGCTTTCTGGTTCGCAGCTCTATTCAGAACTGAAGGCTTATCAAATTGCTTGCGAGCTTGCAATTGACGCTTCGTACCAGTTTTATCAAACTTACGTTTGTAACGCTTTAACGCTCTATCTATATTTTCTCCTTCTTTAATTGGTATTATTAACATAGTGTCTTAACCTCCTCTCTTTTAGAATTTCAGGCTGCAAATATAAAAAGTAAATTATAATCTGCAATCAAAAATTTAAAATAACTCATTTTTTATTTATTAATCACGCGTCACCATGTTTTTAGGATAGTGCCAACAACATTATATTAAAATTTTAATCCTTATAAAGTGAGGATCGCTTGGTCAAATCCTGAATAAGCTTTTGATCCTCCTCGCTTTCCAAAAGTGTGTTGTAATTTCTCCAAAACTCCTTGTTATATGGCTTTACCGCAAAAATATCAGCATCCCATGGCTTTTTAAGTGCCATTTCAATCGTTTCCGGATCATGAATGATTTCAGTAAATAACAATTCCTGAACCGTATAGTAAAAGCGTTCGTCGGTAGACTCTTGGTCATTTACCTCTCCAGGTTTGGTTGGTTTATACCCGACATTGACCAACTTTGGCGTTTCATAATAAATGTAATTAGGATACATTTTATCCTGATACTCTCTAAAGGTCATGATCAACTTATGATTGATTTGAGTATCAAAAAGTGTTTTGCTCCTACTCTTTTGAGCATTGGAAGCGGCGACCAAATTATATTCCAACTTCTTTATCGCGTAATTATCGTAATAGATGTACAACCATCCTTTAGGATGATAGCCATCATTAAAAATCCCTTTTGTTTCAAGATTTACAAATTGATGACTTTCCGAAATTTCGATTTTGTATAGCTTTCTATCATTGTCAACCAGAATAGTATCTAATCTAAATTGATGCTTGTCCAAAATATCTTCGCCAAACAAAGCCCGCGTGATATTGGTGTTTCTTAAGATATTCAATTTGCTTTCGAACAAGTTTTGCAATCCATTGATTCTGGTATCGTTCCATTTAATGGCCTTTACCAAGTTAGCTGTTTTGATCGTATCTCTTCTTAAGTTTCTGGCATGCAGGTTGCCTCTATTCGCTTTTTCCTTAAGATAGGCGGTATACGTAAGTAAGCTATCCACATCGCGTAAATCATAACTTTTTCTTACTTGATCTACATTAATCTTGAGATTGGAGGCTGCCGAAGACATATAACTGGAGTCATAAACCGTTATGGCACTTTCTACAAGCCATTTAAATTCACGTCGGTTGCGTTCCTTATGACGTAAAAAACCCTTTTGCAGATAAGGCATATCGGGCATATTTGCAGATAATTTCTCAAGGGCTTTCATCACAATGTCATTCCCTGTTTTTGGTCGGATTTCAGCAACAAGTAGAATTTCATCCAAAGAAGCGATATCTTCATCTAAATAAATCTCCTGAGTATTATCGAACTCGCTTACTAAGGTTTTGAAACTTTTATAACCAATGGATGAAATGACCAAAGTGTCACTTTGGAATTGCATAGGAACTAGTAGCACAAATTTACCGTCCGCATTGCTAACGGTTCCGATAGTTGTGTTTTGGACGTAAATGCTAGCGCTTTCGATAGGCATCATGGTACCAAAATCAGAAATTTTATTTTTGATTTCCTTTTGGGAAAAGGCCGAAAAACAAAAAAAGAAAATTGATAACGTCAGTAAATATTTGAAATAATTGACTCTCATGTTATAGGTATGTAGATTGGTTAATATGTGATCTCGTATAAAAACAAAATGATTTCAAACAAATTTGTGCATATTTTATAATTTGCTTTATTAATCATCATTTCAGCAAAATTAGAATGAATTTTTGCCAAAATGATGATTCAATAGTGTTAGGCTGCCAGTTTGCAATCTTTCTTCGCAATCACCATTTTAGCGATAATTAGGTTGAATGTTCACCAAAATAGTGACTAAGAATATTACTCAGCTGCTTTATAGTCTTTTTTATCTATC
>NZ_JBMDWE010000018.1:0-86872 GCF_053579655.1 Gelidibacter sp.
AATTAATAATCGAAATTTAAAAGAACACTCTTGTTTTATAGGGGTCAAAACAGTCACCAATGCTGATTTTTATGAAGTCGAATTTAACGGCATGTTATATTCGACCATAAAAGACACCTCATTGTTATTTGATGCTTTAAAACCAGAAACAACGTACGCGTTTAAAGTAAGAGCAGTCAATAAATCAGGACATTCTGATTGGGCAGATTTTTCAGCAACTACAAAAAACAATCCTTTAGAATTTGCTATCAAAGGCATCACGGCTAAAGTTTCAATACCAGATCAAGGTGGCGCAGGAGTTGCCAATCTCTTTGATTTTGATGAAAGCACAGGCTGGCACACCAGCTGGGACGTGAAGGCTGAAACGTTTGAGATGATCATCGATTTGAACACCATCAACCAATTGGATAAACTGGAATATATGCCAAGAACTGGCGGCGGCAACGGGAATATCTTGAAAGGTCGTATTTATTACAGTCATGACCGAAACGAATGGACGGAAGCCGGTACTTTTGACTGGGAAAAGAATGATAAAATAAAAACTTTTGAATTCAATACACATCCAACTGTGCGCTATGTTAAATTGGCCGTAGACCAAGCCGTTGGCAATTTCGGATCTGGTAGTGAACTCTATATCTTTAAAGTTGAAGGCACCGAAAGTTATCGTCCTGGCGATATCAATAACGACCGTTTAATTGACCGAAATGACTTGACTTCATATATCAATTATATGGGATTACGATTGGGCGATGCCGATTTTGAAGGCTATGTCAGTAATGGGGATGTCAATAAAAACAACCTCATTGATGCTTATGATATCTCTGTAGTGGCGACGCGTATTGACGGTGGCGTGAAGAATGCAGAGTCCGTAAAAGTTGCTGGTGGCATTACCATTTCGACTAAAAAGAAAACCTACGCTAAAGATGAAATCATCGAAATCGTAGTTTCTGGTAAAGACTTGAAAGATGTAAACGCCTTGAGTTTTGCATTGCCTTACAAAGAATCAAGTTATAAATTCCTCGGTATTGAGTCTTCAAACACTTTGAAAATGGAAAATGTGACCAATGACAGATTGCATTCCAACAGAGAAAAAGTCTTATATCCAACCTTTGTGAACTTAGGAAACCAAGAAACCATGGAGGGAACGAAAGAATTGTTCATCATTAAATTCCGAGCCAACCAAAATCTGACCTTCAATTTAAAAGCTATTGAAGGGCTATTGGTAGATAAAAATTTGAATACTGTGAAGTTTTAAGGACTGATTTTCTGACTAGATAAAATAACCTTTCAGGTTTTCCTACAACGCTGAAACTTCGGCGGACAAGTAAAATCCTGAATGGTTTAAACGAAATGCAAAAGGACCATGTTATTGATTTAACATGGTCTTTTTTTATATCATGAAATCAACCAACAATCTCTGTAAATCCCACCAAAATAAGAAAAGTCCAAAACTTCCTGATCTTTTCCTGGTGGATATGCCGGATCATTACTGTTGTCTGCCCAAACCGCAATCACGTTGTCTTTACCCCAATTTAAATGTTCGGTGATATCGACAATAACCGGTAAATAACCTCCAAAATGTTCTTTCAGTAATTTGCCGTTCACATAAACTTTAGACTTGCCCATAATCGCTTCAAAATGCAAAAAGAGCTTTTTTCCTTTAAGTCCAGAATCAGGTGTAAAATGTTTACGATACCACACTTCGCCTTGATAATTGGCACCGCCGCTGGCATCTTCTGGCAAATATTCAATCCCGTTAGGGAGATTGACTACGGACCAAGTGCTATCATTAAGGTCTGAGACTTCTGCGTTAGCCATGGCGCCTTTATGGAAACGCCAGGCCGCATTCATTGAAAAGACTTCCCTTCCGGTGTTCTCACGTGGAAAAAATCCTGCTTTGGAAAATTCAGGATTATATTGAGCTGTTACTAAAACTGTTCCTAAAAGGAAGAAACAGTAGGCGACAAAAGTTCTTTTAAACATAGTTTTTGTTTTGATATAATAGTAAAGTATTGGTAAACGGATTAAAAAAGTTAGACACGGATTTCACGGATTATCACAGATTAGGATAGTTTATCCATTCGAGACAATTAATGAAATTCGTGTCTAAAAAAATTAATATATCTCTACCGATTAATACACCGATTTTATATAATGTTTCGGATGGAAACGAATCCCATTCGCTTTCCAATAATCATAATGCATCCTATTTAAACGCTCGATAAAACCAGAATATCTTTTCTTTTCAGGAATAGACCACATATTTTCAGCAAACGCAGGCATTCTAGGTAATAAGGTATATTCCAAATATTCCACTGAAGAAATAAATTCCGTCCAAATGGCAAACTGACCACCAATAATATAAGTGGCTTCCTCTTTAGTTAGCTCCGTTGGAATCAAGTTATAATTATATACTTTTTCTAAAGTGTTAATGCCCCATATTTCAGCTAAAGGCTCATTTTTAGGATCATCCTGATATCTGTTGAAGTAGAGCGGATCGTTGGGGATCATGATCACTTGTTGCTGTAATTTTGCCGCTTCAATGCCGCCTTTTTCGCCTCGCCATGACATAACCGTTGCATTTTTTGGAGCGCCACCTTCCAAAATCTCATCCCAGCCGATCAATTTACGATCGTTAGTTTCCAAGAATTTCGCTACCCGTTTTATGAAGTAACTCTGCAATTCATTTTCATCTTTTAAACTTTCATCAGTCATTCTTTTTTGACAAGTAGCACATTTCTTCCAATAGGATTTATCCACCTCATCGCCGCCTACATGAATATATTTCGAAGGAAATAAGTCCATCACTTCGGTAAACACATTCTCTAAAAATTCAAAGGTAGATTCCTGACCTGCGCAATAATTCAGATTAACATTTTCAGGATTGACCACGCCATTCCATAAGGTGGAGTTAGGAGTTTCTTGAATGTGCTTTTCACATGAAAACTCAGGATACGCTGATAAAGCCGCTCCAGAATGTCCTGGCACATCGATCTCTGGAACTATCGTGATATTTCGATCTTTGGCATAAGCGACAATTTCCTTGACTTGCTCTTGAGTATAGAATCCGCCATATTGGTAGGGTTCGCCGTCCAACTTTTTGGTATACGTAGAATCCTTTTTATACATGATACTACCCGGGATTTCAGTACGCCAAGCGCCAATATCTGTAAGCTTTGGATATTTTTTAATTTCCAATCGCCAGCCTTCGTTATCTGCCAAATGCCAATGGAAGACATTCATTTTATAAAAGGCCAGTAAATCCAAGAGTTCTTTAATCGCATTGGAATTAAAAAAATGTCGGCTCACATCCATATTCATACCACGCCAAGCTACATTGGGTTTGTCGCTAATGCTTAGGTTCGGAATTTTAATTGGCGATTGCATTTTATTGGCAATTACATATTGTAAAAGCGACTGTGTGCCATAAAACAATCCTGCATATGAATTGGCTACAATATTGATTTCGGCAGAGGAAATATTTAAAAGATAACCTTCTTCTCCTAAATTTTTACTCGGATGGTTTAAAACTTCAAACACGATATTTTTGACCTTCCCTTTTTGTGATGACAAACGAACACCCGTTTCAGTTTCTATTTTATCCGTCAGATAATGGATCAACTTAGAACCGTCTTGCGGCTCTAAACCAGTGACCACAATTCCTGTTGTAGCATCCAGAACAAAGTGTCCTTTATTAAATTTCAAAGTCTCTGGAGCAGGAATCAATTGCGCATAACTCGTCATGCTTCCAATGACAACAAATAGGAAAAGGAGTGTTTTTTTCATAGTTTAAAAAAGGGGTAAATAATGATTTAAACTTATTTAGAGTCTAAAATCATTAAGCGTGAATGTATTGATAAAAGTGCGTATTGCCGAAAATAACAACAAAAACAAAGGTGCCAAAACTAACTGGCACCTTTATATCATTATGAAAATATATTTAAACATTTTAAAATCATAGCAGCTTATTACTTTTTATAAAGGTTGATATAATAATTATCAAGTGTTTCGGAATCCTTGTATTTCTTACGTAAATCTTGAAGTTTTTGCTTCATCTCTTTTACGACTTGCGCATAGGCAGGATCGTTGATAACATTATTAACTTCCTTCGGATCTTTCTTGCGGTCATAAAGTTCCCATTCATTCACATCAAAATAAAAATGGATCAATTTAAACTCCTTGGTGGCAATTCCGTAATGTCTTTTCACAGCATGTTCTGCAGGATATTCATAGTAATGGTAATAAATAGCATCTCTATCCCAAAGTTCTTTTTTTCCGGTTAATAAGGGCATCAAACTTTTACCTTGCATATCTTCTGGTGCTTTTATGCCGGCCGCTTCAAGAAATGTTTGTGCAAAATCTAAATTTTGAACCATCTCATCTTCGGTAATCCCTGGTTTAATCTTATTTGGCCATTTAATCAATAACGGCGTTTTAAACGATTCGTTATACATAAAACGCTTGTCAAACCAGCCGTGTTCGCCTAAATAAAAGCCTTGGTCAGACGTATAAACGACGATGGTATTATCGGCCAATTTTTCTTCATCCAAATAATCCAAAACGCGACCCACATTTTCATCGACCGAAGCAATCGTTCCTAAATAATCTTGCATATAGCGCTGATATTTCCAAACGGTTAGCGTAGAATCGTTCATGGTCGGATATCTTTTTTTGAAGTCTTCATTGATCGGGCCATAAACCGCATCCCAACTGGCACGCTGTTCTGCGTTCATTCGGCCAAGTGGAGATCCAAGATCGTTCCAATCCTTGATGCCCAATTCTTTCATTACTTCTGGATACACTTTGGTATCATTTGCTAAGGACATGTGCTTTAAAATTCCCATTTCAGCAGTTCTTGCAGCAGTACCACGGGTGCTATAATCATCAAATAGCGTTTCTGGTAATGGAAATGTTTTTTTAGTGAATTCCTTATAATGCTTTTCTTTTGGCAACCATGCGCGGTGTGGCGCTTTATGCAAGTACATCAACATAAAAGGTTTGTTGGGATCTCTTCGGTGTTTCATCCAATCCAAAGTCAGATCGGTCGTAATATCCGTGACATAACCGTTAATGATGGTATCGCCTTTTTGGGTAATAAACTGCGGATTGTAGTAATCGCCCTGACCCGGTAAAATCATGAATTCGTCAAAACCTTTGGGGTTGTTTCCAAAGTGCAACTTCCCGAACATAGCCGTTTGATAGCCTGCTTTTTGCATCAACTGCGGAAACGTTACATTCGTAGTATCAAAATGACTGATATTATCGATTTTGCCATTGATATGACTGTGTTTCCCCGTAAGAATAACCGCCCGGGAAGGCGCACAGATAGAATTGGTCACACTAGCATTGGTAAACAACATCCCTTCATTGGCAATCCGATCAATATTTGGAGTATTGATCAAAGTTTTATCATATGCACTAATGGCTTGGTAAGCATGGTCATCGGACATGATGAAAATAATGTTGGGCCTTTGGGCAGATTCTTGTGCTGCATTTTTAACGATGTTTTTATTTTGACATCCGACAATGAAGAGTATATAAATAAAAATACTACCGAGTTTAAATAATTTCATAATTGGAATATTACTTTTTTTAGTTAACTAATTGCTCTACGCCCTCTATTCTAAAAGACGCATTCTCAGGTGTGACATGTTCTTTTTTAACAATCTCGTGGAACTTTTGAAGCATTTCTGGATGTTTGTCCATGATATTGTGTTCCTCGCGGACATCAGTATCCAAATCGTATAATTCGACGTTTTTATTACCTTTATTAATGTTTTTCCAGATCATTTTCCATTTGCCCAACCTTACGGCAACTTGTCCTTCGTAACCTGCAAATTCCCAATAGAGATACTCATGTTCTTTTTGTGGACCTGCATTGGTAAGCGTATTGTAAAAGCTAATACCGTCGGTTTTAGTGTGTGTTTTCACGTTGGCGACTTCATTAAACGTTGGCATCATATCATAAAATGCCGAAATATGATCACTAGTTGTACCCGGTTTTATTTTGCCTGGCCAAGTCGCAATAAAAGGCACTCTAATCCCACCTTCATAAGTATAGCCCTTGCCTCTACCCGCTTGACCTTGTAATATACCTCCGCTATTGAAAAATTCTGGATCGGCACCACCATCATTGGCGGGACCATTATCGGAGGTAAAAACAATCAAGGTATTCTCGTAAAGTCCTTCTGCCTTTAAATAAGCAACCAACTTCCCAACATTTTCATCTAAATAAGAAATCATCGCCGCATACGTGGCATGTGGATAGCGCGCTGGGAAATAACTGCCAACTTCCTTTTTGAAATAATAAGGTTCTTCGTCGCCAAATTTATTCACGTAATAATCGATCCATCTTTGAGGAGCCTGTAACGGCACATGTGGTATAGGACTTGCCCAATACACAAAGAAAGGATCCTTTTTATTCTCCTCAATAAAATTCATCATTTTACCAAAAATAAGCTCAGGACCATAATCTGCTTGTGTGTACTTTTCATAAGATGCTGCTGCTAACGGATCATCATCTTTCAACAATCCGAAGTGAGGTGCAATGGTATCATTTTTTAGATGGTAACGGTTTTCATTTTCATACAAATGTACGGGCGTATAGGTGTGGGCAAATCTTTGGCAATTGAATCCGAAAAAGTAATCAAAACCCATTTCAGTTGGGATGGATTCCGTCTGCGGCGCTCCTAATCCCCACTTCCCTACGATGGCCGTTTTATAATTGGCCGACTGTAATAACTGAGCAAAAGTCACGGTGTTTTTTGGCATTGGTCGCTGACCTTCCAAAGTAGAATCGTTAATCATCGCGCGATAGTTCCAAACATTGCCACGCTCTTCCCATTCATCGTTGCCACGGATGCTGGCATGACCACCATGCATTCCCGTCAACAATGAAGCACGAGCCGGCGCACATACTGGCGAACCAGCATAGTGCTGGGTAAATAGAATGCCCTCTTTTGCCAAGGCGTCAATATTTGGAGTTTCAATTTTGGTTTGTCCATAAACTCCCAAATCGCCATAACCCAAATCGTCCGCAAGGATATAAATGATATTTGGTTTTTGATGAATTTGTGCTTCAGATTGTTTTGTAGTTTTTTTAGTTTGACATCCAGTAATGGAAATGGCCAAAATAAGGATGAGAATTAGTCGTGATCTATTCATGTATTAATTTTTAGTTGCAATATTTATTTTCCCTGTTTTTAATCCTTTCCCAGAAACCGTAAGTTCTATCTCGCCAGCATTTTCGGCCGATTGAACCAAAACCACCAACTTCCCGCTAAATAATTTCATGGTCGGCAGATGGAACATTTCTAAAGAAGTGGCATCGCCATTTGCAGCAGCTCTATAAGTTCCTGCGCCCTTGACATTGAACTTTAATTGATTTGTAGCTGTCGGACATAGGATTCCGTTTTTATCCACTGCGTACACGGTTACAAAAGCCAAGTCTTTGCCGTCAGCATCCAATTGGGTTCGATCGGTTTCTAAGACCAATTGGTAAGGTTTTCCGGCGGTATGGGTTTCGTTTTCTGCTACCGGATTTCCATTTGCATCATACGCCACCACTTTGATCGTGCCTGGCTCATATTTGACATCCATCCACATCAAACGATATCTATTGGTTGGCGAACTCCTGTTTTTCTTCTGAATACCCATGCTTTTTCCATTCACAAACAATTCGGCACTATCATGATTGGTATACACAAAGACAGGCGTAATTTCGCCTTCACGGCCTTCCCAATTCCAGTGTGGGAGCATGTGCAAGGTGTCATCTTTAAGATTCCAGCGGCTGCGGTATAAATAGTAGCGATCTTTTGGTAAACCTGCCAAATCATTGATGCCGAAATACGAACTTCGCGCTGGCCATACATCATCATAAGGAGTTGGCTCGCCCAAATAATCAAAACCCGTCCACACAAATTCGCCAATAACCCATGGTTTATCGTCTTGTAAAACGAAATCTAAATCAGGAATATTAGACCAACTACAAGCTTCCAAATCATAAGAAGAACATTGGTGGTCATCATATTGTTTCATTTTTGCTTCCACGACTGGGAATTTATAAATCCCACGAGAGCTGACGGTCGATGCCGTTTCTGAACCCAGAATCATGCCCTGCGGAAACTTCTCATAGGCTTCTTCGTATAGATTCACACGATAATTAAGTCCTGGAACATCCAATAAGGCTCCAAATCCTGATTCCATCGTTGCTTGCACCTGATCCATACCAACAGTAACCGGTCGGGTTGGATCTTCGCGATGAAAAATATCCTGTAACCATTTGGCGCGTTTGGCACCATCACTTCCCCATTGGTCTGGCACTTCATTTCCTGAGCTCCACATCACGATACTGGGATGATTTCTGGTGGCATGCACCAAGTTGACCACATCTTTCTCGGCATCCGTATCGAAGTATAAATGATACCCGTTTTCAACTTTAGGTTTGGCCCATTCGTCAAAACTTTCAGCTAAAAACAAAAAACCCATTTCGTCACATAATTCCAATTGCTCCAAAGAAGGCATATTGTGTGAACTGCGGATGGCATTCGCTCCCATATCTTTTAGAATGGTCAATTGTCGGCGCAATGCTGCTGTGTTTATCGCGGTTCCAATTGGCCCTAAATCGTGATGTAGACAAACGCCTTTAAATTTTATAACCGAGTCATTCAAACTGAAGCCTTTTTCAGCTTCATACTTTATTTTACGAATTCCAAATCGGGTGGTGGTTTCATCTTTTAAAATGTTTCCAGCATATAATTGGGAAACAGAAGTGTATAAATATGGATTTTCCGGACTCCATAAAATTGGATTTTCAACGGCGATATTCTGCTCGAATTGATTGCCATAAATAGCAGTGGTCATGTCTTCAGAAACGATAGCTCCAGTGGCATCTTTAATTGTTGTTATTAATTTAAGATCTTCTCCAGAAACTTTGGTCTTGACATTGACCTTCGCTACGTCAGCAGTGATTAAGGGTGTAGTTATAAATGTGCCCCACTGATCGATGCTTTCCTTATTTTTGACAATAACCCGAACATTGCGATACAATCCCGCACCAGGATACCAACGGGACGACAATTCGCGATTGGTCAATTTTACCGCCAGCGTGTTTTTTTCGTTGCCACGGATGTACTCGGTAATATCAAAATAGAAATAGCTGTATCCATAATTCCAGCTGCCCACTTTTTTACCATTGAGAAAAATTTCTGGTTCTGCCATCGCGCCTTCAAAAAGGAGAATGACTTTTTTTTCTGAATCAAAATTTGGAATTGCGAATTCATGACGGTACCAACCAACACCAATATAAGGTAAAGCGCCAGTTCTTCCTGTTTTTTCAGTCGCCACCTGCTCCCCATTTTGCGTAATAGCGACGGTCTGTTTATCAATTTCTTTATTAAATGGCCCTTTGATGGCCCAATCGTGTGGCACGGTCACGTTTTCCCATTTCGAATCATTAAAAGAATCCAAATAGGCATTCGGCACATCGCCTTTATGAAAGCGCCAATTCTTTTCTAAGGAAAATTCGGCTCTGATTTTATCTTGAGCAAATCCTGTAAAGCTACAGGCCAGGAATAAAGCACTAAGAAGGAAATGCTTCCTTCTCATTTTCCTTAAAAAACCTTTGATAATCATCATATTATGTTTTATATAATTTTTTTATATTCTTACGACAACATAAAAATTAAGATGTTGCCTCTCAGAGGCTTATTTATTCTGAAAAATATTGAACGGTTTTGAAACACCATCCAAGGTCAAAACCACCACACCATGTGGCGCTACTTCAAAACTCAACTTTTCTTTTGTGGTCTTTTCAAAATCCTTTTTCGCCCATAAATCCCGATAAGAATAACCTTCTGAAGCATCCAAACCTACTGTATTCAAATCAAAAGAAATGGTTTCTGTTTTATCTGATCTATTCAATAATGTGACCGCTACTCTCCCACTCATGGTCGAAACTAAAGGTTTTGCCCAGACTTCCAAATTACCTTTCTCCGTCAATCGGCGGGCTTGATATACCAACGGATCCTGATTGAGCGCAATAATCTCTTTATTGGTTAAAATGGAAATGGTTTCATCCGTCATATATCTCAAATCGTTACCTGCTAATAATGGCGAATTCATCATGCACCACATGGAAAAATGCGTTTTATCTTCTTCATAACTCATGCCACGTCCTACTTGCAGCATATCCATGTCATTCACATGGCCTGGAGATGCGTATTTCCATAGATCGGCATTCAAATCGATAATGTGTAAGATGGAGCCGAAAGTATTCGTTATATCTCCTGAAATTCGCCAAGAGTCAGCAATCTGAAGTGCCCAAGTACCTGGAAACTCCCATCTACAAATATTGAATACGGTTTGAGGTTTAATTTCTTTAATAATGTTCGCGATTTGAGTGTATCGGGTTTGTTCATCCAATCCCAACCAATCGCCGCCACACCAGTCCACTTTAATGAAATCATAATTCCAATCGTTCAGCATGAGTTTTAAATCTTTTCTGTCGTGACCCATTAATCCAGAGCCGACGCCAATAGTATCTTTATCCCAATGTGACGCACAGGTGTTGATGCCCGCATCTGAATAAATTCCCGCTTTTAATCCTTTGGAATGGATATAATCTGAAATCACTTTCATCCCGTTTGGAAAGCGCTCCGGATGGACAATCAAATCGCCTTTGCTATCACGACCGGCAAAAAAACCATCGTCAATATTGACATACGAATAACCAGCTGCTGCCATTCCTGAAGACACCATAAAATCGGCTTGTGCTTTAATGACTTCTTCGTTGATATCCACATGAAAATTATTCCAGCTGGACCAGCCCATAATTGGAGTTTGGGGTTTGCTGATTTCATGGAGTTTGCTCAAATTTGAGCTAGGGTTATAAATTCCCTTTTCCTGATTTTTACAGGACGCTAAAAATATAATCGCTAAAAATAGTGAGATTCTAATCATTTCATTTTTCTATAAAAAACCATATCGACCTTATGCAGGACGCAAAAAGATCGATATGGTTCAATTTAATTCATTCTTTTAAAGTTGCATTATTCAATAGGCACCATCCAATATGAATATGAATAATCCTTATAGTTCAATCGGTATTGCTCTAAAGGCAATGTTCCCCAGCTATTGATACTTCCTAATCCTTGTTGGAATCCATCAATATTTACAAACACCTCTTTGCGTGGATCAATCTCACCAGCGTGTTCTTGCTTTCTTTCGTCGCCACTATGCAAATCTTCTTCTTTGAAGTTAAGTGCCGAAACTGAGAATGGCGTTTCACTTAAAAACTTTATTCCAGAGCCATCTTCCTTAGTAAGCTCAACCCAACGAGTTTCCAATTTATTCCCGTTTTCTTGCGGACGTAAGTATCCAAAATATTGCTCTGCAATGGTCTGTTTGTACAAGCCTACTTTTGCAGCATGTTGTCTGTCAGTATAAGCTTCAAAAGGTCCTTTTCCGTAGTACGTGATGTTTTTATAAGCTTCTGGCAACACTAATTTGTTTCCGAATTTATAGAAATCGGTGTGCTTGCCTTTTATTGCTTTTAAGTCATTCGTTACTTTTACAGCACCGTTGCCATCTACCAAATACGTTTCTACAAGACTCGCATCGCCATTAAATAAATCTCTGGTAAACGTGATCTGAACCTCAGATTTTGAAAGTTGTTTTACAGCCGTGGTTACATTACCGGTTGTACCAGCATCTTTCCATTCTTTATATCTGTTTTGAGTACCTGCACCGTAATCGTTGTCAGTTGGTGCGC
The DNA here is from genome assembly GCF_053579655.1 of Gelidibacter sp. NCBI lineage: Bacteria > Pseudomonadati > Bacteroidota > Flavobacteriia > Flavobacteriales > Flavobacteriaceae > Gelidibacter > Gelidibacter sp. Next base: position 11,771 of record NZ_JBMDWE010000018.1, read on the forward strand.
GCCAGAAATTAACTTCAGGTCCATTAGTCAACAAACTTTTATTTTTGAAATTATAGTCGGTTAAAGTCCCCGTTTTTTGATTAAACACTAAATCGAAGTCCTTTCCAGTAACCGTAATCACATCGCCTTTAGATTTAAAAGCCACTGATTCTGTCGCTTTTTCTGGTGTTTGAACCGTTCCTTTTTGTAATTGGAATTGCTCATAAGCCACTCTATAACCTGCTTTTAATAAGGGTTCGTCTGTTTTTAAAACGGCAGAAACATTTAGGAAATATTCAACACCGTTTTTGAACTGTGTTTTAAAAGGAATTTTAAACGCTTTTTTAGCTTGTGGTGCAACATTCATATCCTCGATAGTTCCAGAATCAACGACTACACCATCTGCAATGACTTCCCAGTTTAACTTGTAGTTTGCCAAATCTCTGAAGAAATACCAGTTCTTGATGTCAATCATTCCTTTAGAAAGATCATTTTCATAAAACTTAATATCCTGTTGGATATGCGCTACTTCTAGAATGTGAGGATTTGGCGTTCTATCAGCTTGCACCAATCCGTTTAATAAAAAGTTATTATCACTTGGTGTACCTTCTGGCCCAAAATCGCCACCATAAGCATAAATAGTTCTACCATTTCTTTCAACTCTAAGTCCTTGATCTACGAAATCCCAGATAAAACCACCTTGTAATTTATCATATTTCTCAAATAAATCCCAGTATTCTTTAAAGCCACCCATACTGTTTCCCATCGCATGTGCATACTCACACAATACCAAAGGCTTAATTCTTTTCGGATCTTTAGCATAAGCTTCAATCTGAGCTGGTGTGTCGTACATTGGCACAAACAAATCGGTATTCCATTCGTGAACTGCGCGTTCGTGCTGAATTGGTCGGGTATCATCTATTTTTTTAGCAGATAAATAGGTTTGGTAAAAGTTGTAGCCATTTCCTGCTTCATTCCCCATAGACCAAATCACGATCGATGGATGGTTTTTATCTCTAATTACCATACGATCCACACGCTCTAAATGTGCTTTTAACCAAGCAGGATTGTTCGCTAAAGTTCTATCCAAAGCATACCCCATTCCGTGAGATTCGATATTGGCTTCATCAACTACATAAATACCATATTCATCACATAACTCATAAAAATATGGATCGTTAGGATAATGTGCTGTTCTTACCGCATTAATATTATATTCCTTGAAAATCTGAACATCTCTCAACATGTCCTCACGAGAAATCACGTGACCTGTATCAGGATCGTGCTCATGGCGGTTAACACCTTTGAATAAGATAGGTTGACCATTGACTAAAAACTGACCGTCTTTTACTTCAGAAGTTCTAAATCCTAATTTGCGAGAAATCGCTTCTAAAACATTTCCTTTCTTGTCTTTGATGACAATGTTCAATTGGTAAAGATTAGGAATTTCGGCAGACCAAGTTTTTACCTGCGGAATATTTTTGTTGAATTTGAAAGTTTTCTTAGAATTTGGCGCTAGCTCATAAGCAGATGACGCGCTGTAAACCGTTTGGTTATCTCTTGTGATTTCAACAGCGATAGTTCCGTTTTGTTTCTTGGCATCGATACTGTTTAAATCTATTGCTAAATCTAAAACACCATCTTTATAATTGTTCTCTAATCCTGCTTTTGCGAAATAATCTGCCAATTGAACTTTAGGTCTTGCGTATAAATAGACATCACGCTCAATACCTGAAATTCTCCAGAAATCCTGACACTCTAAATAGCTACCATCACTCCAACGGTACACTTCTAAAGCAATCGTGTTTTTTCCTGGTTTCACAAAATTGGTCACATTAAATTCTGCTGGCAATTTTGAATCTTGGCTATAGCCCACTTTCTTTCCGTTTACCCAAACATAGAAGGCCGATTTTACAGCTCCAAAATGAAGAAACAAATCTTTACCATTCCAATCATTTGGAACATCAAAAGTACGTTTGTATGATCCTACCGGATTATCGCCATCAGGAATATCTGGTGGATTTAATTCGCCTTTTTGAAAAGGATAGGTCGCATTCACATAAATAGGAATTCCAAAACCTTCTACCTCCCAGTTTGAAGGCACCTTAATAGTGTTCCACTTTGAGGTATCGTAATCTTCTCTGTAGAAATCAGCTGGTCTTACTTCAGGTGTATCGCTGTAGTTAAATTGCCAAATGCCGTTTAGCAACATGTAATTGGCTGCTTTTGAAACATCATCCTTCTTTGCTAATTCTAACGAATTGTAAGGAAAAAATGTAGAACGCGCATCTAATTTATTAATGCCTACAACATCTGGATTTTCAATAACGGGATCAAGCGTTTGTGCCTGAGCCAAGTTGCTTCCTAAAAACCATAGGAAGATCACTTTTAATAGATGATTTGTTTGATTCATTGTTACTTTTCTATTTTAATCTCTGATTTAATTCTGATTTGAATATAATTTGCTCCACTTAATAAAGTCTTCTGTCGATCCTTTTTTGAAAGGAATCAAATAAAAACTATAGGCATTTTTAGATTGCCCTTTCACTTGATACTTATCCATTGGTCTTGATCCCCAGCTGTCATCGCCGGCAACACCACGTTGTCCTAAATCGATATTCAATTGTACCAAATCCTGTTCCTTGATATCATTGATATGTTTGGACGCGTTGATTTGTGGGATGCCATCGGTTTTATATTCTGATTCCAATTCCTCTTTTCCAGTATAATTAATACCTGCTGTCGTGTCAAAATCCTCATTCGGCATATGCAACGCACTGATGCCTAATCCTTGCAATGCGTTTTTGGCAACCACCAACAATCCTGAATTATTGTTATTAGAAAAAGCCGACCAGCGCACATCTACTTTGTAGCCGTTTTCTTGCGGACGGACATATGGCACATACTGATCTTTCACTTTAGACTCATACAAATCAATGAACGCTGCAGTTTTTCTATCTTGATAATTTTCAAACGGGCCACGTCCAAAGAAGGTCATGTTATCATATTGTTTTGGCAATTGCATACGCATGCCCACTCTTGGAATATCGCCTTTGTAAGCAGTTTCATTTAAAATATTACTAATCTGAACGACACCATTTCCTAAAATATGATAGACGGATTCAAACGTAGTTTCAACGCCTGGCAAATTATAAGTTATTGCTACAGTGACACTTCCATCTTTATTGGATTGAGAAGTCATTTTTGCTACTTTCATAAAAAGCGATGCCTTTTTCCATTCGATGTTCCGCGCTTGCATTTGGCTACCAAAGTCATTATCAGTTGGTGCACGCCAAAAGTTAGGTCGCGGCCCGTTGCCGTCCTTGATGAGCTCATTGCCTTCAAAAACATAAGACGTTATTTGTCCTTTATTTTTATTGAAAACTAACTGAATGTCGCTATTTGAAATTTCCAAAGTTTCTTTGGAATCCTTAATTTTTAAAATTCCTTTTTTGGCGATTTCTGTAAGCTCTTTTTTGTATTTACTAGATAAAGCAATTTGCTCATGCGCCACTTCAAATCCTTTTGGAAGTATGCCCCAAGCAGCTTTTGTTTTTGCTGAAATTTCAACAAAATATTCAGTGTTCGGTTTATAGTCGATGTCGTTCAGAGACAATCTGATCAATTTCCCTGTATGTGTTTCTACTGAAATATCATCGATTTTAATCGTTTTCAAAACTTTACCATCCGCTTTGATTTCTGCAGTAAAATCGAATTGATTTAAATCTGTGAAATCGTATAAGTTTTCAAGCAACACACGTAACTCATTATGTTGATTGATCCCTTTTTCCTTGAAATTGATAAATTCATGAACTTTTTTAACTTCAAATAATGCAGGTTGTGGGGTACGATCTGGAAAAACAATCCCGTTATTTAAAAACGAATTGTCTGACGGCATATTTTCGCCATAATCGCCTCCATAAGCATAAAAACGCTCGCCATTTTCATCGGTTTTCCAAATAGATTGATCCACCCAATCCCAGATAAAACCACCTTGAAGATTGTCATATTGCTCAATAATATCCCAGTATTCCTTGAAGTTCCCGGTACTGTTACCCATTGCGTGTGCATATTCACTAGGAATATAGGGACGATCGGTTTTAGTTTTTCCAACGGCTTCAAAAGTTGCTGCCGATGGATATTGTGGTACGATTATATCCGTATTCGAATCCATATCCCATAAACTGCCATCGTAATCTTTGTATGGACGCTCGTATTGTACAGGACGTTTGGTCTTATCAGCGTTTTTCATCGCATCATAACCTTTGAAGAAATTCACGCCATTTCCAGCTTCGTTCCCCATGGACCAGATAATGACTGATGGATGGTTTTTATCACGCTCAACCATACGCACCATTCTATCCACATGCGCATTTTCCCAACTTGGATTTTTGGCTAAAGAATATTTGCCATAATACATACCGTGTGATTCGATATTTGCTTCATCAACCACGTACAATCCATATTCATCACATAATTCGTAAAAACGACGTTGTTGTGGGTAATGACTTAAACGCACCGCATTAATATTATTTTCTTTCCAAAGTTTGATGTCTTTCATGATCAACTCTTCTGGCACCACGTGACCGGTTTCAGGATTGGCTTCCTGAGTATTCACGCCTTTTAAAGTGATACGCTGGCCATTGACCAAAAGCAAACCTTGTTTGATTTCAATAGATCTAAAACCAATTCTTGAGGTCGTGACTTCTAGCGTTTTTTTCTTGGCGTCTGTTGTTTCAATGAGTAACGTATACAAATTAGGATGTTCTGCACTCCACTGTTTTACGTTTGGTAAGCTGGCAGAAAAGTCAACCGTTGTTTTACTTGAAGTTGAAAATGGTTTGGTTTCAGAAGCTACAATTTTAGAATTGGCATCTAATATTTTATAGGAAACATTGCCTTTAGCTGCTTTTGATAAATGATTTCGAAGATCCACCGATAATTCAAAAACACCATCCTTATAAGCGCCATCTAAAATAGAAACCACTTCATAATCTTGAATACGTACTTTTGGTTGTGCATACACATAAACGCTGCGCTCGATACCGCTAATTCTCCAGAAATCCTGACATTCTAAGTAAGAACCATCCGTCCATCTGAAAATTTGAATGGCGATTTTATTTTTTCCTGGTTGTGCAGCAGCAGTAATGTTGAATTCTGCAGGCAACTTACTGCCTTGAGAATAACCCACATACTTGCCGTTGAGCCAAACAAATCCGCCCGATTTCATGGCACCGATTTGTAAGAATATTTCTTTTCCGTCCCAGCTATTATCAATATTAAAATCACGCACATAAGTTCCGACAGGATTATATTCGTTTGGAACTTTTCCAGGATTAGCAGGATAAATTCCATCAACAAGTTTCATGTCATCTGCTACCATCGCTTTATAATCGGAAAACTCATATTGATGATTCACATAAATAGGAATCCCATAACCTTCCACTTCCCAGTTTGACGGCACTTTAAGATCATCCCAACCTGAAACATCTTCGTTAGGATTCATAAATGTTGTTGGGCGATCGGCTGGATTTCTTACCCAGTTAAATTTCCAGATGCCGTCCAATAATTGGTAGAATTCCGGGGTGTTTTTTAAAGCATCTTTTTCTGAAGTAAATGACGTAAAGGACGCATGCGCATCCATTTTATGCTCACTGATGACCGCCTCATTTTCGATGTAATGTTTGTAGTCCTTAATCGGATCTTTTTGTTGGCCATTGGCATTTAAAACAGCGCAGAATGCGAAGACTGTTTTAAGAATAACTAAAGCTTTTTTGTTCAAAATCATAATAATAGATAAGATGTATGGAATGGCATTTTAATTTCGGCAGTTTAGAAACTCAGAAAGTCATCCTTTCGTTCCATCTGCCAAATATAATAACCGATAAAATTAATTGCCTAAACTAATCAAAATTTAGGCAATTGTATTATGTTAGACCTATTAAATCTACGAAACCGTTTGCGTGAAATCGATTTCTAAAACACTCCTTAGAGCAGTGAAAACCACGACAATTTACTCGTAAGTCAAGTAAGCAGACACCAACCAGTGATTGAGTTTATCGCCATCCACTGGCGTTGCTGGAATGTGAATTTTAATGGCGTGAGAACCCGTTTTTAAATCTCCCAAATCGACCACCATTGGCTCTACAAAAGAACCAGGACACCAATTGGATCTTGACAGATCTGAAGACGCAATTCGCTCTTCAATTTCTTTGACTTCGTACTTGTTTGTCAAAGGCGAAATATAAGATGCCGAGTCCTTTCTGATCCACACGCCCGAGGTTGGATTGAATCTTCTAAACGACGCACAATCATCACGCCACGGAATGGTATCCAAAACCAATTTGTTGTCAAAATACACACTGTTTTTTAGTTTGATAAATTCGTCGCCACCACTATGTCCACCGTGGCCGGTTGTGATATAATGTAATTTGACATTTTTGGCATCCTTTTTTAAAGTGATATTTTCGACCAAGTCTTTATGGGCAAAGTTGTCAGGTATTTGTTGCCCGCCCACATAAGGGATCGTATTAACTAAAGGCAACACTTTCACTTTTTGCTGTTTTCTATTAGAATAGTTCAATTCCAAATCGAAATCATAGCCTTCTGCCGTCCACGAATCGATCCAAACACCAACATAAAAAGTGCCCGTTACCAAACTTTCCAAATCGGTAATATCAGTTTCCCAAACCACTTCCTTTTCCCAACTTGGAATATAAACTGGCTTTCTATATTTTACTTTGTTGTCACTATAATGTCCAACGCCAAATGGTGTCATAAAGCGCATCAATTCTACAACCGGTTCGTAATTTTTACCGTTGACGAATCCAGCATATTTATCGTCAACATAGGAATCCTTTGGAAATTTGCCATCTTTTTCAGTAATGGAAAGGATCGATAGTTTACTCGGATCAGAAACCACAAAACAAGAACCCGATTTATCCCAACGGTCGCCATTGGAACGTACGGTCAATTTTACACTCACGTCCGTGCCTTGTGCAAATGTAGGTATGGACACTTTTTTATAAACCAAACGGCCATCCATTAACCGAACCGCTTCAGGATCGGTTCCTTTTTCGCCCCCGAAGTTTAAAGGTTGTTTGTTAAAGACCGAATAGTTTACTGGTTTTTGTGCATTTACTGAACATAGCGTCGTAAATAAGAAGGCAATGAGGAGCGTGTTTAATTTCATGTTTTTATAATTTTAATTTTTGACAAGGATTTCAGACCTTTCAGGAGATTGCTTCGTTCCTCGCAATGACACCTGACAGGTCAAATAATTTTAAGGCTTCATAAATTCCAATTCCACAAGAACCGGCAAATGATCGGACGGATATTTACAATCTTTTGAATCACTTAATACCGCATATTTTAAAACTTCAATCTGATCTTTGCTTGTGAAAATATAATCGATCCGATTTAAAACAGGTTTGTTAAACTCAAAAGCATTAAAGGTTCCTGACGGCCCAAAAGGCTTTGCTACACTCACATGTTTGCTATCATTTAAAGCTTTCGACAGTAATTTAATGGGTTCTGATTCTGGCGTCAGATTAAAATCTCCCATGACAATAACGGGCAGATTATGACTATTGAGCTCGGCAACCTTTTCAAGAATCAATGCTGCACTTCTCACTCGAGCCAAATCGCCAATATGATCAAAATGCGTATTAAATACCCAAAACTTTTCCTTACTGAATTTATTTTCAAAAAGTCCAAAAGTACAAATGCGTTCCATCGCGGCATCCCAACCTACTGAGATTTCATTAGGCGTTTCAGACAACCAAAACGTGCCCTCCTTTAATAGCTGTAATTTTTCTTTATTGTAAAAGATCGCACTGTATTCGCCTTTGGTTTTTCCGTCATCACGACCAACGCCGATATAGCCATAATCCACGAAAACGCTCTCCAAATACTGTACTTGATGGTGTAAACCTTCTTGGATTCCAAAAATGTCAGGATGATTATAAGCAATCTGATCGCTCATAAATTCCTTTCGTTTTGACCAGGTATTTTCGCCATCGCCAGGATTGTCATAGCGGATATTATAGGTCATCATTTTATAGGATGCCGTTTGACCTACCGAAGAAAATGTCATGACTAATAAAAGTAAAATGATTATGTTTTTCATGCTATTCAGATTTTGGTTTTTGATCCTTGCTTTTCTTTGAAATCGTGCTCAAACCTGTCAGGTTTTAAAAACCTGACAGGTTTCGTCATCGAATTTATCTAATCCAAAACAATTTTTAAAGTCTTCCCATTAACCAAATCGTTATGGTCGATAAAATACCCTTTCTGCTTTTTCCCATCTAATAAGATGTGATTGATTTTCCCGTTCCCTACTTTCTCAATAACCAAAGTCTCATTTTTATAATATCTCGGATCTAAATGAATGGTTATTTTATCGAATCTTGGCGTTGTAATCGTATAAAAAGGATCGGCCGGCGATACTGGATAAATCCCCATCATGCTATAAATCAACCAGGCTGACATGGTGCCTGTGTCGTCATTGCCAGGTAAACCAGCAGGTTTGTTTGTGAAATATTCATTGATTAAATTGGTCACGCGCTCTTGTGTTTTCCACTCATAACCTGAGGCATAATTGTATAAATACGGATAGGCAATATCAGGTTCGTTCGCCATATCAAATTGCTTGTTATCAAAAACTTCATCCAATTTAGCGACGTAATTCTTTTTGCCACCCATCAACTTCATTAACGCTTTGGTATCATGTGTAACCATAAAAGTGTATTGCCAGGAATTACCTTCGATAAAGCCTAAATTCGTTTCAAAATTAGCACCAGTATTTGGGTTGAATGGGGAATACCAAGAGCCATCGTCGTTTTTCGGACGTAATAAATTGAACTGGTTGTCAAATAATTTTCGATAGGTTATAGAACGCTCAGAAAACAAATTATAATCCTCTTTTTTACCCAAGATTTTCGCCAGTTGTGCAATGGCAAAATCACTGATATTATATTCTTGTGTGGTAGAAACCGATCCACTTTGTATGGTTTTTGTGGTCAAATAACCTTTATTGATATAGTCCTTTAATCCAGGTCGTAACGGATTACTTTCTAACTGCATGGCACTTTTCCGCATCGCTTCATAAGCTTTTTCAATATCAAAATCCTGAATGCCTCTCAAATAGGTATCTGCCAAAACAATGCCCGCAGGATCGCCAACCATGGTTGTGGTTTCGGTGGCGTTGAGTTCCCACTTAGGTAACCATCCACTTTCATCATAAATATTGAGCATGCTTTTTACCATATCCGATTGTTGCTTTGGATAAACCAAGCTCATTAATTGATGCAGATTGCGATACGTATCCCATAAGGAAAACACGGTAAAACGCGTGTCCTCGGTTTTGACGGTTTCGCGTTTGCCCATCGTTGGATATTCGCCATTCACGTCATTTAAGGTATTTGGATGAATTAAAGTGTGGTATAATGCCGTGTAAAAAATGGTTTTATCATCTTTGGTGCCGCCTTCCACTTCTATTTTAGATAATAAGTCGTTCCACTGAGATGCTGTATTTTTATAGAGGTCATCAAAAGTCAAACTTTGAGTTTCTTTTTCTAAATTCTCCCGAGCGTTTTCAATACTGACATAACTCACGCCGATTTTCACTTCAACTTGCGTCGGTTTATCAAAATTGTAAGTAAAATAACTGCCGATACTATCGCCAATCACTTCTTTTCTGTAGCCTTTATACAAACGTGTTTTTCCATTATACGGCATCCATTGAGATTCTAAGCCATCATATGATCTGGTTTTTTTCCAAACGCCGTAGTCATCGGCAGGTTGACTGAATTTTGCCACAAAATAAACCGGATAAGATTCTTCTGGTTTATAATAACAAAACGAACCCACATTACGCATCCCCTCAATTTCGGTTGGCGAAACAATTTTAATTGTAGCACCTTCTTCATTGGTCAAACCGACTCCCAAATTGATGAGAATATTCGATTTTCCTGCTGGAAATAAATACTTGCTGACGCCAGTTCTGGTGGTCGCCGTCATCTCCGCTTTGATATTGTATTTTGAAAGTTGTGTGCTATAATATCCAGGTTTTGCAATTTCATTGGTATAAGTTGTCCCGTACTTCAAATGGTCGGTTTCAAGCTCGCCTGTGGTTGGCATCATTAGGATCACACCCAAATCAGGACAGCCCACACCACTCAAATTCACATGAGAAAACCCGGTTAAAAACGTGTTTTCATGCACATACGGATTGGAAAGCCATTGACTGTCTTTTTCCAAAGTGTTTTGCGATCCCGACACATTAAACGGCGATACACTAACCATGCCCCGTGGTGCGATGGCTCCAGGATTTGTGGCGCCATAATTTGAGGTGCCAATAAAAGGATTGACATAATCGGCTGGGGCTTGTGCAACACTTATAAATGGAATGCAACACATTGCAAAAAGAATAACTAACCTCATATCTTTCATTTTCTGTTTATTGGTTTTGAATTAAAGTATAATTATGTCTCCTTAGACTCTAATTTTTTTGACACTAATTTCACGAATTTGCACGAATTCCCTAAAATACTTGTGTAAATTAATTTCTATATATTTCACTAATACAACAAACTTTCAGTCTGTTTAAATGACTTTCAAACGTTGGTCTTAGTGATTCATTTTTTTGATGTGCTTAATGAATACGGCACACTTTCTGGCGCAGTTCCCCATTTTTTATTTGGCGAATTACCCATATTAAATTGTAAAACACCACCTTTTTGAAGGTCGTCAAATTTTATAAACGTGTTGTTATAGGGTTTGCCATTTAAATTGGCTGATTCTATATACACATTAGCGTCTGAGTTGTTTTTTGAAGAAATCTCAAAGGTATTTCCATTTTCTAAATGAAGAGTTGCTTTTTTAAACAACGGACTTCCGATCACATATTCCTCAACACCGCCTGGCGTTACCGGATAAAATCCTAAAGCACTAAACACATACCACGCCGAGGTTTGTCCGTTATCTTCATCGCCGCAATAGCCATCAGGGGTTGCCGCATATAATTTGGTCATCACATTTCGGACTTTCTCTTGTGCTTTATATGGCTGATTTGCATAATTGTATAAATAAATCATGTGCTGAATCGGTTGATTGCCGTGTGCATAATTACCCATATTGACAATCTGCATTTCGCGGATTTCGTGAATGGTAAACCCATAATAGGAGGCATCAAACTTTGGCGGCATTTCAAAAACTTCATCCAGTTTTGCTACGAATTGTTCTTTGCCCCCCATCAAATCGATCAGACCTTGAATGTCATGAAACACAGACCAGGTATAATGCAAACTATTTCCTTCGGTAAACGCATCGCCCCATTTTAAGGGATTAAACGGACTTTGGAAACTGCCGTCTTTGTTTTTCCCACGCATCCAATTGGTGGAAGGATCAAACAAATGTTTGTAGTTTAAGGATTGCTTATAGTACTTTTTAGCAATTTTAGTCTTACCCATTTTCTCTGCCATTTTTGCAATCGTAAAATCGGCGTAAGCATATTCTAAAGTTCTCGCGGCATTTTCATTGACGTCCACATCATAAGGCACATAACCCAGCTTATTGTAATAGTTGAGTCCAGCTCTCCCTACGGAATTCGCAGGTCGTCCATCAGCAACGGTGGCATTTTTTAACATGGCTTCCAACAACAATTCCGCATCCATATCTTTGGCACCTTTTAAAAACGCATCGGCAATAATAGGCGCCGAATTGGAACCAATCATCACATCGCGATGGCCAGGACTCGCCCATTCTGGCAACCATCCTGATTCTTTATAAGTGTTCGCCAAGCCTTGCATGATTTTGCCATTAAGTTCAGGATACATCATATTGAAAAATGGGAAGACCGCTCTAAACGTGTCCCAAAAGCCATTATCCGTAAACATATAACCTGGCAATACTTTGCCATTATACGGACTGTAATGCACCACGTCATTATTGGCATCGTATTCATAAAACTTTCTTGGGAATAACAACACACGATATAAAGAGGAATAAAATGTTCTGATATTATCGATATTATCGTCTTCAATTTTAATTCTGCTCAACTCAGTTTCCCAAGCTTGTTTCGCTTTCGACTTTGTAGTTTCAAAAGTATCGGCGCCGATTTCTCTTGACAAATTTAGTTGCGCTTGTTCTGGACTGATAAATGACGACGCCACTTTTACATGGACAACCTCGCCTTTTTTAGTTTTGAATCCGACAATCGCGCCCACATGATCGCCTTCGCTAGTGGTTGAATTTTCAATTAATTGCCAGCCGTCATGCCAAGTGTGGCTAGGCTCAAAATCTTTATCAAACTCGGCCACAAAATAGTTGTGGAAATTCTCAGGAACGCCGCCACTATTATTTCGGCAATAGCCAATGATTTTACGTTCTTCAGGAATAATTTTTACCATAGAGCCTTTATTAAAGGCATCAAGTATGATATAGGAGGTTTCAGATTCCGGAAAAGTAAATTTAAAACTGGCAGCTCTTTCTGTTGGCGCAACCTCAGCAACCACATCATAATCGGCTAAATACACCGAATAATGATAAGGCGTTACCGTTTCTGCTTTATGCGAAAACCACGACTCGCGCTCATCTTCATTAAATTTTAAATCGCCCGTAACTGCCATCAATGAAAATGCGGCATAATCATTAACCCACGGACTTGGTTGATGCGTTTGCTTGATCCCTCGAATTTTATTTTCGCGGTATTTATAAGTCCAGCCGTCGCCCATTTTAGAAGTCATCGGCGTCCAGAAGTTCATCGCCCATGGCGTAGCAATGGCAGGATAGGTATTCCCGTTAGATAAATCAAAAGCAGAATCCGTTCCCATTAATGGGTTTACAAAATCCACCAGATCTTTACTGGCAATGTAGGCGTTGTTTTGTGCTTCTGAATTTGTATTCCCAAAAACGAAAGCAAGCAACAATATCCAGGAATATTTAATCATCATATTAATTTTAAATTTTATAACCTCTGCTGTATTTCCTTCTCAACTTTGTCTTAATTCCTAATTCTAAAAGCGAAGCGGTCTTGATTCTATTAGCGCAGCGGTCTAGACTCTAGTTGAGCTCCACCGCCTGGCCATGGCCTCTATATAATTGTAAAGGCCCTTCCAAATCAACTTCTATAAGCGTCACGTTAGCATCCAAATTTTTTGCTTGAGGCACTTCTATTCTCAAGATTCCTGGAATATTATTCCAAGCTGCACCACCATTTCTTTCAAAACTTAGTTCTTGACCATTCCCTACCACTTTGATGGATTTCACTTTATTTTGGATTCCTTTTAAGGAGATATAATTATTAGGCGTATCAAATAAGGCCAAATAGATTTTGGTTTCGTCTTTGCTTAGCAAGGTTGGGCCATAAAAATGTCCGTAAGGCAAACCTGCCTTAGAACCAAAAATCGCCGACTCATGTTTATTAACCCATTCGCCTAAAGCTTCCAAACGCTCCATTTCTGGTTCTCCAATAGTACCGTCAGGTTTTGGCCCAACATTCAACAATAGATTTCCACCGGATGAAATGACCTCAACAAAAGTTCTGATAATTTGAGATACGGGTTTGTAGTTGGTGTCTGATGGGAAATTCCCCCAGTTATCATTCATCGTCATACAAAATTCCCAAGCGCCGTCAGGTCTTACGATGGGTACACCTTGTTCTGGTGTGCTATAATCGCCATAAGTTTTCAAACGGGAATTGACGATCACTTTAGGGTTCCAGGCCAATAAAGAATCTTTTAAGGCCTCTGCTTGCCATTGTTCGCTCGATTTTTCCCAATCGCCATCAAACCAATATAAATCGGGATGAAAATTCGTGCTCAATTCTTTCAACTGACCATCATTAAACTTCAGAAAACGTTGCCATGCTGATAATTGGTTTTGATTTTTTTGAGGGTAATTCTTGCGCGTATCAGGACGTGGAAAAACCACATCATAATCCGGATGTGACCAATCGATCAATGAGTAATACAAGCCTACTTTTAAATCCTCTTTTCTTAAGGCATCCACAAATGGCGCGACCAAATCACGTTTTGCGGGCGTTTTTTCCTTCACATTTAAATGGCTGAATTTGGTATCCCACAATGCGACACCATCATGATGTTTGGTCGTCAAAACGGCATAACGCGCCCCTATCTTTTTAAACAATTTTGCCCATGCTTCAGGGTTATAGTTCTTGGCTGTAAACTGCTTTCCTTGCGCCATATAATCGTTATAAGGAATTTGCTTATGATACAAAGACCAGGATTCGCCAATCCCATTCACACCATAATATCCCCAGTGGAGAAAGATGCCGAGTTTAGCATCTTGAAACCACTCTAATCGTTCTTCTTTCGTTAGCTTTTCTTGCGCGGACATTGGACTGCCGATCATGAAAACGAATACTGCAATAATCTTAAAATATTTCATTCTTAATTAATTAAAATTTCATCCACAAATAACCAGGTATCGCCACCTTTTGGATTCGTTTTTAAATTTTTGGCGATCACTTTCACATATCTTACAGATTGCTCCTCAAAAGAAACTTTAAATTCTTTTAAATCGAAAGAAGGATTTTTAGCAAAGGCTCTTTTTTCAACGCCAACTTCTTTATAATTTTTTCCATCGTTAGAAACAGAAACGCTAACTTCAATTGGGAAATAAATGCCAGGCCCTTGATTTTCCATTGTACCTACGATGACTTCATGAATTGAAGTTTCTTCGCCCAAATCGACCACAGCTTCCATGTCTTTGCCTAACCAAGCTTGCCAATGGCCGTCGGTGAAATTCTTGGTACCACGTAAGGAATTAACCATTCCGAAATCGCCTTCTCCTTGATAACGGGAGTCATAAATTTCTTTGAACGTTACTTTTTTACCAACTGCTTTGTGAAACTGAATAGTCGTATTAAACGGCACGCCCATTGGTTTGTCATTTTTAAATAGCGACGCATGAATTTCAGTTGTTTTGTGGATTTTCAATGGCTCAGTATATTTGATGGCCTTATCCGAAAGTTTATCATCATTCAACGTATAACGAATATCGGCATCCGTAAACTCATTTTTCAAGCCAACCGAAACTTCCTTTGATTCCATATCAATGGTCACATCTTCCATAACCAAATAAGCACTTTTCGCATAGTTGATGCCCATATAATCGTAACGATCAAACATGGTTACAATCCGCTTTGAGAAATCTTCCCAATTACGTGATTCCTTAGTGGACCAAAGTGTTTCAGACAATGCGGCCAATCTTGGAAAAATCATATATTCCGAATGCTCTGTAGTTTTAATTTGTTCTGACCATAAATTCGCTTGTCCGCCCAAAACGTGTTTGGCTTCAACTTCAGTCATCGTGTCCACTGTTGGATCAAAAGTGTAAACTTGGCTCAATGGCGTATAACCTCCCCAAGCTAAAGGCTCTTCGTTTTGCGGGCCTTGATAATGATCAAAATAACAATGCGATCCTGGTGTCATGATCACATCATGTCCTTCTGAAGCTGCTTTAAGACCACCATCAACACCTCTCCAACTCATCACGGTCGCCTCCGGAGCCAACCCACCTTCTAAAATTTCATCCCAACCGATCAGCTTTTTATCATGTGTAGAAATAAAACGTTCCATTCTTTTGATGAAATAACTCTGCAATTCTTCAACATTCGTTAAGCCTTCTGTTTGCATTCTTTTTTTACAATCTGGACATTGTGCCCAGTTGGTTTTTGTCGCCTCATCGCCTCCAACGTGAATGTATTTTGATGGAAAAATCTCCATCACTTCTAATAAGACGTTTTCTAAAAACTCAAAAGTAGAATCCTTTCCGGCACAATAAATATCTGTAATTGGCCAAACACCACCTGATGGCACGCCAACTGGACGTTCATGACAAGACAATTCTGGATAAGATGCAATTGCCGAAGTCACGTGCGCTGGCATTTCAATTTCCGGAATGATTTCGACGTTTTTAGTTGCTGCATAAGCGACCAAATCTTTTAATTGCTCTTGGGTATAGAATCCACCGTAAGTGCCTTTTTCGTCTGGAGACGTTTCAGTGCGTCCGTCCCAATGTTTATCTTCTTGATCCACACGCCAAGCACCAACTTCAGTTAGTTTAGGGTATTTTTTAATTTCGATTCGCCAGCCTTGGTCATCTACTAAATGCAAATGCAGCACGTTCATTTTTAGCATCGCCAAACGATCGATGGTTTCTTTTAGATAGTCGATTTCGAAAAAATGACGCGAGACGTCCAGCATCAAACCTCTGTATCTGTAACGTGGATGATCCTTGATGGTCAGATTTGGAATTTCCCATGATTCATTAGAAACCAATTTTGAACTTTCGATTGCTGTAGGAAGTAATTGTCGAAGCGTTTCTAATCCGTATAGAAAACCAGCATTTCCTTTAGCCGATATCAACACACGATCAGAATTGACGTCCATTTTATAGGCTTCATCTTCCAGATTTCCATCGACAACAAATTGAACGAAATTGTTTTTAGGCGCTTGTTCTGAAACGCTCAAGTTCCATCCTGCGGCATTTTTGAATTTATCAATCAAAACGGACGTCACTTCTTTTTGGGAAGCGTCCGAAATAACAAATTGAGTATTTTTATTAAATTGAAAAGAACCTGGTTGTAAGGTTAATTCTACCGGTTTTGGAATAATGGCAATATCACTTTCCGTAAATACTTTAGGTGCTTTACTTTCTTGGCAGGATGCCATCATGGCGATGACCACCACTACCAACATTTTTTTTAATACATTCATTTTTCAAAAATTTAATTCTTCTATTAATATGCCGCCTCTATAGGGCTTGTAATATTCGCTAATTTGATGCTATTAACATAACGCTCCTCTGGAGCTATCTTATTCCTCCCAAGCCATTTTGAAGGTGGCGTCTTCCATGCGATTGCCTTGTTCTTCATCATAAATGGCGTAGTTAAAACCGGAGCGTAAACTGTAACCTGCGTGTTCGCCATTTTTATTGACGGCGATAAAACCGACTTGTAAATACTCCATGTCTTTATGGTTTTTATGCTTGTTGTAAATCCGCTCTACAATTTCCTTACAGGCTTCAAATGGCGATTTTCCTTGACGCATCAATTCCACAACCATCGCACTTCCTGCAGTTCTTATCACGGCTTCGCCCAAACCTGTAGCTGCTGCGGCGCCCACTTCGTTATCTAAAAACAATCCGGCACCAATGATTGGCGAATCGCCTACACGGCCATGCATTTTCCAGGCTGCGCCACTTGTGGTACATCCGCCAGAAATATTGCCGTCTTCATCCATAACCAACATGGAAATCGTATCGTGGTTTTCCATATTGATCACGGGTTTGTATTTGGACTCTTCCATCCATTTTTTCCAATCGGCTTCAGATTCGGCAGTTAAGAGATTTTCTTCCTTAAAGCCTTCGGACAATGCAAATTGAAGTGCCCCTTCGCCAGATAACATGACATGTGGCGTTTTTTGCATGACTAATTTTGCCACTGAAATGGGATGCTTGATGCCTTGTAGAAAAGACACCGCTCCACAATCGCTATTGTGATCCATGATACAGGCATCTAAAGTAACTTTACCATCTCTATCCGGAAATCCACCATAACCCACGCTTCTTACAGTTGGGTCAGCTTCTGGAATTTTCATACCTGCTTCAATGGCATCAATAGCCGATTTCCCATTTTTCAACTGATTCCAAGTTTCCGCATTGGCTGGCAAACCATGATTCCATGTTGAAATCACTAAGGGTTTTCGTCCTTTCTTACTGGAAGTACTTGGTGGAACAACAGCGTCTTTGCTGGTCAAATTATTACAGCTTAATACCGTACTGATGCCTATGGTTCCTAAAGCAGCTGTTTTGATGAAATTTCTTCTGTCTGACATACGATGCGTTTTTTAATTATATAATTTTGATGATGGTGCCATCGAATTTTTAGTGGTTTTATTAGGCTGACTTCCCATGGTAAATTCCAATTTGCCGCCTTCCATAATCTCTTTATGTGTGATGTAATTGCGTTCAATCAATGCGCCATTTAAGCTAATGGACTGAATGTATTTATTCTCTTTACTGTTATTTAATGCGTTTACGGTAAAGGTTTTTCCGTTTTCTAAAGTGATGGTGGCCGAGTCAATTATAGGCGAACCAAAAGCATAAACACCTTGTGCTGGATTTACCGGATAAAAGCCCAAAGCGCTGAATACATACCACGACGACATTTGTCCGCAGTCCTCATTTCCGCAATGACCGCTAGGTTCATTTTGATATTGGGTGTCTAGAATCTCACGAACTAATTCTTGAGTTTTCCATGGTTTTTCTATATAATTATACAAATATGCAACGTGATGGCTTGGCTCATTCCCGTGCGCATATTGACCAATCATTCCCGTACTGAAAATCGGCAAAACATCTTCCGCAAGCGGATGTAAGGTAAACATGGAATCCAGTTTTTTCTCGAATCTTTCCTTTCCGCCAACAATTTCAGTGAGGCCTTCTATATTGTGTTGTACCGACCAAAAGTATTGCCAGGCATTGCTTTCACAGAAGTAAGGCGAATAGTCCTTCGGAATAAAATTCGCTACAAAAGTGCCATCCTTTAATTTCGGACGCATAAAGTTGCTTTCTGAATCATAAAGGTTTCGCCAATATTCTGAACGTTTTGAAAAGGTATTATAATCGTCGGTTTTCCCTAAGGCTTTGGCGAATTGTGCAATGCACCAGTCGTCGTAAGCATATTCTAAAGTTTTGGAGACTGACCAATTTTCGTCGTGTTCATCTACAGGCACATAACCCAAGGCCATGTAGTCGTCAATTTGTCGCGAATGATCGGTGGCACTGGCGATACAGCCTTTGTAAGCCAATTCAGAATCGAAATCCTTAATGCCTTTAAAATAAGCATCCACAATCACAGGAACTGCGTGATAGCCAATCATCATATTGGTTTCGTTGCCTTGCATAGACCAAACCGGCAATAATCCTGTTTCCTTATAATGAGCCAACATAGAATTGACCATATCCGACACCCGATTAGGATGCAAAATCGTGTATAATGGATGTGCTGCGCGATAGGTATCCCAAAGTGAAAACGTATCATAGCGATCAAAACCATCGGCTTTCATGGTTAGGTCGTTAGCGCCTTTATAATTTCCGTTATGGTCACTTAATAAGGTTGGCGCCAACATCGATTGGTACAACATCGTATAGAAAATACGCTTTTTCGTTTCGTCGGCTATCGTAATCTTGATTTTACTGAGTTCCGCTTCCCATTTGGCTTCCGCTTCATTTTTTAAAGAATCAAAATCAAAATTTGGAGCTTCAATTTCTATAGATTTTTGGGCGCCTGCAATATCAGCAGAGGATAATCCCGTTTTTAAGACGATGGCTTCGCCTTCTAAAGTTGCGTAATTTAAGATGATTTTGGTATTTTTTCCAGTAACCGGCGACGTTGTAAGCGTATCATTTTTAAATATCTGATACGAATCAAAAGGCTTTGAAAGTTTAATCACAAAATACACACGTTGGTCTTTTGCCCAGCCTGTCGATTTGCGATAGCCTTCAATAGTCGAATTATCCACCACGTTAATATGCGTATCGGTCGGGCTGTCCCAATTTAAGGCATAACCTAAATCGATATGAATTTGCGAATTATCATCTTGTGGAAAAGTGTATTTATGGATGCCTGTTCTTTCCGTTGCGGTAAGTTCGGCTTTGATGCCGTAATCCAATAAACCTACCGAATAATAGCCTGGAGATGCCGATTCATGGTCGTGGGAGAAACTTGAAAAAGGTTTAAAGTGATTGGCTTCGATGCGTTCTGAAAAGCGACTATTCGTCGGCATCACTAAGATATCGTAAAGATCGCCTGCGCCGGTTCCCGATAAATGCATGTGTGAAAATCCAGTAATTATGGAATCTTTATAAAAGTAACCCGCAATCCGATCCCATCCTGAAATTCCAATATCTGGACTTAATTGCACCATTCCAAAAGGAACAGTTGCTCCGGGATAGGTATTTCCTGGGCCGTCGGTTCCAATGAACGGATTGACAAACGAGGTGAGTTTAACTTGGTCTATTACCTCTTTAGATTCTTTGCACTGAAACAAGAGAAACACAAAGCACACATATATCAAACCAAATTTCTTCATTAATTTTTATTTTACTAGAGCACTAATCGTTTTATTATTAAAGAGGAACTCTTCTACCTAAGAACCCCTCCGCCCAAGGGCACCTCCCCTTGAAAAAAGGGGAGGAATTATTCGTATGCTTATTATTAATTGTTAATCAATAATAAGTTATTTAAAATCTTAGGCGACAACCACCTTTGCCTTCCCATTTTTATAGCCAAACCAAACAATATAAGCATAGCAAAAAACGATAATCAATAAGGCATTTTTGAACGCGATGATATCTGTTAAAAAACCAAATGCTGGTGGAATGATTGCACCGCCAACAATGGCAGTACACAACAATCCGGAAGCTTTAGGTTTTAAATGGCCGATGCCATCAATTGCCAAAGTGAAAATGGTTGGGAACATAATGGAGTTGAATAAACCAACGGCCAAAATACTCCACATACTCACTAAGCCCACAGTGCTAATAGATAATACAATCAAACCAATAGAAATAGTCGCAAAAATGGCCAAAACTTTACCTGGCTTCATAACTCTCGTTAAATACGCCCCAGCAAAGCGACCAATCATAGCGCCCGACCAATAAAAGGTTACGAAAACACCTACCACAGCTTTATCGTCTTTATCAGCCAATCCAGAGTTTAGGATGGTTTCTGCAATGGATCTCATGACCCCGCTTTCCTTAATGACCGACACCAAATTCATATCTAAAAAGTAGTTGACCAAATAACTACCAATAGCCACTTCAGCACCAACATAAAAGAAAATTCCTAAGACGCCTTGCATCAATTTCTTGTTTTTGAAAGCTTCTTTATAAGTTCCGGTGGAGGTTTCTGAAATCATTTGTGGCAATTTTGCAAACAAAAATATGATCGCGATTAAACCGATAAACAGTGCCAAACCTAAAAATGGGGTTTGCACGGCGGCAGCTTCCGATGCTAAATAGGCTTCTTTTGCCGTATTGTCTAATACTGCGATTTCATCTTTGCTTTTGATCACATCGCTCAAAATAAACAGAGCACCAACGGCTGGCGCTACCGCTGTTCCCAAAGAATTAAAGGCTTGCGACAGATTCAAACGGCTTGAAGCGCCATCTTCAGAACCCAATACGGCTACAAAAGGATTAGCAGCCACTTGCAAGAAGGTAATTCCTGCGGCTAAAATAAAATAGGCCAGCATAAAAATGCCGAACACACGATACGAGGCTGCTGGATAAAATAACAAACACCCGACGGCCATAGTTAAGAGTCCTACAACAATACCTCGTTTATAACCAATTTTTGAAAGAATATAACTGGCCGGAACGGACAATAAAAAATAGGCACCAAAAAATGCAAATTGTACTAAACCTGCTTGGAAATAGGATAATTCAAACAGTTCACGAAGACGCGGAATTAAAGAATCAACCAAGACCGTAATAAATCCCCAAAGGAAAAATAGAATGGTCAATAGAATAAATGCGGAGCGATAGGATTTCTGGTTTGACATGAGTAATATTTTTTATTTTCTATTCTTTATTAATATTAAATCTGATAAGGTTTAACGCTTTGTACAGCATCATCCAACAGGATTTTGATTAATTTATTTTTTATTAAAACTTTCTTTTGTTTCCTTGATGGCTTTTAAATAGGCGTCGGTTAAGACAGGGCCGTCAAAAAACGTCACACCTTTGGCGCCATTATCCTTGGCGTAATGAATCGCCTTTTTTAATTCTTCGGCAGAAGTAAACGGTGGCAAGTACACCCCAGTATTAATGCCCATATTTTCTGATTTCACATCAGTAACACCTTGTTTAGTGGCGTAGCCGATCCAATCGATTTCTTCATTATAAAATCCGTGGTAAATCATCGGATAGACGTCATCAATATTCCATTTATCCCAGCGCTGACGCACCATATGATCTGCCATTTCTGGATAAGGAAAAACCGCTGCCGTTAATTTTTTATTGTGTTTATGAACGATGTCATACGCCTCATTAACCAAGTTTCGGATGGCGTTTAATCGGAAGTTTTTCCATTCCATATCGATGGCCGTATTCTCACTTTCCAACGGATTTTTATGATGGATTTTTTCAAATTCGCTGATGCAAACGTCGCAATAGCAGAAATCATATTCGGCCATTTCCATGTCTTGCTTCAAATTGTATTTCGGCAATAAACCAATCGGCAAGAAAATATCTGGAAAGCGGATATAATCCAAATGCACACTTTCAATGCCCTCTACTTTTGCCATTTTTTCGACCAAACCTAAAATATGGTTTCGTGATTCTTCTCTGGTAGGACATAACCACTGATAATAATTGACATACGGCTGAGTATCAAAGCACGATTTGCCATCGCGGCTTACCATATACCATTCGGGATGTTTTTGAGCGACGGTATCGCCAGGACGATTCACGGCCCACATCCAGGCATGGACTTTTAGACCTTCTTTGGCCGCAATTGACACCAAGCGCTCCAATTCCTTAGGATCGGTGGACGTATTGATTAGAAGTTCGTCAATACCGCCTTCCTTATAGCGTTTGAATTCGGCTGTATAATCGGCATTCGATTTGTTTTTACTAGACGTAATCCATGTTCCGAATTTAAAAGCAGTATCTATCGTTTTTGCAGGTGTTAATAGCGTTGCCGGTATTTTCTCAACCTGCTGATTACAGCCATAAAACACTAAAATAGATAGCATAAATAAGATGTAATTAGCCTTCATCGGAATGGATTGAATCATAGAAAAATCACTTTAAATTTTCAAAAAGTGTATTTAATAGTTCTTGGTCTTTGTCGAGACTATATTCCCAGAACATCGCGCCTCCCAAACCTTTTTCTTTAATGTAAGCTGCTTTGAGCTTTATTTCCTTTGGTGTTTCCCATGATATAAACACGTTATCTGTCGCACTCCAGAGGTAAGAGGCTTTTGCAGACTCGTCATATAATTTCTCATAGTTTCCTGATTTTATTTTTTCAAGAATTTCCCAGTAGGAGATGATATAGCCACCTTCGTTTGCGGACGCATACAAGGGTTGATCTGTAGATTCTACTTTCTGCCATTGTCTGCCGTAAAAAGGAATGCCCAGAACCAGCTTTTCGACAGGAACTCCAGCTTTAATATGTCTGTCAATAGATTCTACACCGCTATTGCCACCATATTTTTCTTTGTCAGAAGGATGTAAATTGGCGTGATGTCCGGTTTGGAACATCCAACCTTGGTAAAAATCGTAACCCATCACATTGATAAAATCAAGATATTTATGAGCCTCTCCTAAATTGGTGTGATCAATATAAGGTTGATCTGCGCCGGTGGCGATGGTCAATAAATAATGTGTATTGTCTTTTTCTCCTTGCACATCTAAAGCCTTACGAATTTCCGCCAAAAGCAAAGTGAAATTATCTTTATCTGACGGACGGAAATCATTGTCTTCTGCACGTTGTCCTGGGTATTCCCAATCCAAATCAACGCCATCAAAGGCATGCTTTTTCAAAAGCTCCACACAACTGGCTGCGAATTTCTTGCGCGAATCATCATAAGCCGCCATGGTCGAAAATTGATCAGACCACACCCAACCGCCCACAGAATACAATACTTTTAAATCAGGGTTCTTCGCTTTAAGACCGATCAGTGTCGCAATTTTAGCGGCGTCAGTTTCCAACTCAAATGCCGCTTTGCCTTCGACGATATTTGCAAAAGCAAAATTGATATGCGTGAGTTTTGAGGCAGCTATTTTTGAAAAATCATAATCTTCATATCCAGCGGCGTATCCGATGATTTTTAGATCTTCAACCGGTATGGCGTTTTTTGAAAACTCCTTATTTGATGTTTCTGGATTTATTTCCTGTTTTTCGGTGGCATTATTACATGCAAAAAACAATGGCAAAAGAAAAATTAATTTAATCAGTTTCATAATGTTTCTATTTTCAGACCTGTCAGGCTTCAAAAACCTGACAGGTCTTTGCAATTCCAATTTTAGTTTATGACGAATTTTCCGTCCTCCCTTATAACCATCACCTTATTTGTAAATGGACTTTTCACTGAAATGGCCCATCCAAAACTATGATTTTCCAATTTTGGTGTGATGGTTTTTCCATCTACCACTATGGGCGATGAGGATAATTTAGCAATAGAAGTCGACCATTTATTATGAGCTTCAAAATATTGTTTTTGAGCACGGTATAAGGTAAATAATTCCCATTTGATTTTTTCATCTTTAGGAATTTCGAACGTATCCTTAGCGCCTACTTCTTTGGAAGAAAAATAGACATAACCCCATTTTTCTGGTTCATGCATATTGATGACGCCTTGTGATGACCAAACCCAATTGTATTCTGGAAGGTAGTCGCCTTTGGCATCTTTTTTAAGTCCGTATTTGCCATCGGTAATTTGATGATCCCAATTCACTCTTGAGAAATTCACGCGCCAGAAATTATCTTTTGGAACATTTTGTTCAAAATAAGCGGTTTTAAAAACACTCCATGGAATGGCCATTTCAAGCGTCCAGCCTTTGTCAGTGTCATTTGGATTATTCAATGTACCATCTATCGTGATGGCTGATTTCATCCCCGTAGCGGTCCAATCATTTAAAACCACATTGTTTTCGCGGTAAGGTTTTGAAACGAATAAATCCCAAACCGTATTGATGGCATTGACTTCGATTTCGTAATAATTAAAGGTATCTCCATTAGGATCTACAAAAACTTCGAAATCGTTATTATGAAAAATTATCGCGTCGTGTTCTGTGATATCTGCCCAAACATGAGGTTCTTCCATTTTCGCCAATATGTAGAAATAAGTATCGTCCCATAGCATTTTAACCTGAGTGTTATACATCGGTTTTTTGACGCCTTCAATATCAATAAAAGGTTTGGTCCAATCGACTTTATTCCAGGATGCATCGGCATCAGTTCCATCGACTTCTATACTTTCAGAAGTATGATAAGCGATATAAGTTTCAGGAGTGATGGTGTTTTTTGATTGCGCAAAAGTTGCTGTGGTAGCAACCAATAAAAACGCGGTCAAAAAATTATACTTTAAACACATAATTGGTTATTTATTGATGTTCGATAAAATTAATAAATCGCCCCTGTTTAAATACAGGGACGATAGGTTTAAGATGAGTTTATATAAATCTTCTTTATCACATTCTGCGAAGTGAAAGACCTGTCAGGTTTTGAAAACCTGACAGGTCTGAAAAACTTATAAACTATTATCTTTTGTGAACTGTACTACTTCGCTCAATTTACCGAAGGCCATGGCTACGACCGTATCCGCAGCACCATAATAAATGGCTAATTTATCTTCTTTGATATCATGCAACGCCGCACATGGGAACACCACATTTGGAACATCGCCGGTGGTTTCATAAAGTTCTGCTGGCCCTAATAAATAAGGCTTGGTTCTATACTTCACTTTATCTGGCTCATGTTCATCCAAAATCGCCGCCCCCATCGCATAACGGAACCCGTTGCAGGTATTGATTACGCCATGGTAAATCATCAACCAACCTTCATCGGTCAAAATTGGAATTGGACCTGCGCCAATTTTGGTACATTGCCAAGCACTATCCTCAAAAGGCGTGGTTTTCATCACGCAACGGTGCTCGCCCCAATATTTCATATCTGGACTATAGCTAATATAAATATCGCCGAAAGGTGTGTGACCGTTATCACTCGGGCGACTTAACATCGCATATTTGCCATTGATTTTCTGTGGAAATAACACGCCGTTTCTATTGAAAGGCAAGAATGCATTTTCACATTGGAAAAACTCTTTGAAATCGTAGGTATAAGCTATCCCAATCGTTGGCCCGTGGTACCCATTACACCAAGTAATCCAATAACGATCTTCAATCCAAACAACTCTTGGATCATATTTATAATCAGATTCTATCATTTCGGTATTGCCCGCTTGCATCACGATCGGATCGTGATTGATTTCCCAATCAATCCCATTTTTACTAAAGCCAGCAAAAATATTCATTTGCACAGCTTTGTTATCACATCTAAAAACACCAGCAAAACCACCTTCAAATGGCACTACGGCACTGTTAAAAATACTGTTCGATGACGGAATATCATACCTGTTAATTACAGGATTTTCAGAATATCTCCAAACTACATCATTGCAACCTTCCGGTTTATCTTGCCAAGGAATTGTACTCATATTTTTTTTGTTTTTTTGTTTCTAGTTTCTGGTTTCAAGTTTCTAAATTGCTAAAACCTAATACTTTTTACTATTCTATATTCTAATATCTATTTTTCTTTGTTCTTTGTTCTTTGTTCTTGATACTTTGTACTTAATACTTTATACTATTTCTCCTCTTCGCCAAAGCTTCGGACGGGCAAGCTAGTTTCTGGTTTCAAGTTTCCAAATTGATAAAACTTAATCTATATTCTAATATCTATTTTCTTTGTTCTTGATACCTTGTACTTAATTCTTTGTACTTAATTCTATTTCCCCTAATTCGGAATTTTCCTAACCTTATCCAACCAAGTAAACTTCAAAATTATTGAGGTTAACAAAAATACACCTAAAGAAATAAACGCCTTAGGATAATCGCGGATAATAAAATAGATCGGCAGCACAATCATACTCGATTGCCAAACGATACCGATAACACAATTGAGCATGTCTGACCAAAACTCAGAATTCTTTTCAATAGGATGATTCTCTTTCTTTAATTCTTTTAAAACTGGTTTCCAGAATCCCCAGGGATGGACGTTGGCATAGAATGATTTCAGGACGTTCATATCGGTTGGTTTACTTAAATAAGTTCCTAAGAAAGACCCTAAAAGCGACACTCCAAATATGAGTGGAAACAAGTAGATTGCCGATACATGTGATAAATCATAAAGCCAAGTGCCTTCTGTAAAATGTGCTTTATTTTGATCTAAGAAAAACTGTAAACTGGCAATAATCAAACCCGAAAACATGCCCCAAAAATAGCCCCAACCATTAAAGCGCCACCAAATCCATTTTAAGAAATTGGCCGCCACATAACCACCAAATAACGAGCTCGTAATCCATAAGGTCAAGGAGTTGATAGAATCAGCAAAAAAGCCCATAAATACGCCAAGCGCAACCACGGCAAAAGAAGCAATATGACTCGCTTTGATATAATGTTGGTCGGTCGCTTCTGGTTTAAAATATTTCTTATAAATGTCATTAACAATATAAGCAGGACCGGCATTCACAAAAGCTGAAAAGGTGGACATAAATGCTGCCAACAGTCCGGCCAAAAGCAATCCTTTAATACCGACAGGCACATGGAAATTAATAACTTGGGGTAATAAAATCTCCAAGGTACCACCGGTCAAATTCGGATCTGCCGCCATTCCTGGAGCCAATACCACCAAAGCGATAACGACGATGCCTCCAATTAATAAATAGCGAGGAATAAACAAGATTAAGTTTGTAAAACCGGCCATGTAAGCCGCTTCTTTGACCGTCTTGGTTGACAAAATACGTTGCATATCAAAGCTCGGCGTTGGTCCTGCAATACTTGCAAAAAAGCCTTTAAAAAGACTCATGCCAATTAAAGCTCCAAACATTTTATAACCTTCGGAATCGACCAAATCATTAAAGGCCTGATATTTTGAATCCCAATGGGTATCCAATTCCCATCCGAAAAAGATGTTTTTCCATTCTGTTGAAATCACACTGGTAACCTCTACATCCGTAAAAGCAAAAAATGAATAAGCGGCCACTAAAATCCCCGCCAAAACCATAATACCATATTGTAAGACCTCTGTGGCAACCACAGAGAACATTCCGCCTTTTATTGTGTAAAGGGTGGTCATAAAAATAATGATTAAGGCATAGGATTGCTCAGAGGTAAAGATTTCTGAAGTCCCTATAGTGAGTGCTAAATCCCAAGGCAAGATAACCGTCAGGAATTTACCAACACCTTCAAAGAAATAAGCGATAAAACCAATAGCGGCAACGACTGCAAAAAGCGCCACAATTTTATGGGATGCTCTACCAGCTTTATCATCGCCGAAGCGGGTTAAAATCCACTCAGAACCCGTCATGATATTGGAACGCCTGATCCAGACGGCCAAAAACATCATGATAAAAATCTGGTTCCATATCGGCCATAGCCACATCAGCATAAAGCTTTTTGCACCATAAAGGAAAAGCCAACCCACCATTAAGGCAGTTCCTGAAATATCAAACATTCCCGAGCCATTGCTCAATCCTAAATAATACCATTTGATGGTTTTACCTCCTAAGAAGTAAGAATCCAAGCCTTTGGATGCTCTTTTTGAAATCCAAATGCCGACGCCCAAGGTTAAAATAACGTAAACGGCTATAATCGAAATATCAATAATATCCATCTACTACTAGTTATTTGTTGTTGGTTGGGCGTTTTTGATTCCCCATTTTTTGTTGGGTTGAGCCCCCATGACAAAATGCAAAGTCCCTCCTTTTAGCATCTCCTCGTGGGAAATAGCCGTTTTGTTAAAGTCTTTTCCGTTTAAAGTTGCTGACTGGATATAGAAATTTTTATCCGAAACATTTTCAGCTTCTATGATAAAAGTCTTTTTATTTGGAAGATTAATAGTTGATTTCTCAAAAATAGGCGTTCCAATTTCATAGTCGCCCGACGCTGGATTCATTGGATACAATCCGACAGAACTCAACACATACCAAGCGCTCATTTGACCGCAGTCCTCATTCCCGCTCAATCCATTTGGAGTCGTGTTGTATTGCGTGTCCATAATATGACGTGCCCAATATTGCGTGCGCCAAGGTTGATTGGCATGATTGAACATATAAGCAATATGATGGCTTGGTTCGTTACCGTGTGCATATTGACCGATAAGTCCTGTGATATCTGCGGAAACATTATCGCCGGTAATTTCAGAACTCTCGGTAAACAATTGCTCTAAACGACTTGCAAATAGTTCATCGCTTCCATGAAGACGGATGAAATCTTCCACATCTTGCGGCACAAACCAGCTGTGTTGCCATGCGTTGCCTTCGGTATAATCAGTTTGTTCGCGGTGGTTGGAATGTTTCGGATCGAAAGGCTCGTTCCATGACTTGCCATCTTCCGATTTACCACGCATAAATCCGCTGCCTTTATCAAATAAATATTGATAAGCTTTGGAACGGTTTAAGAAAAATTGATAATCGTCTTCTTTACCCAATAGTTTCGCCAATTCTGCAACACACCAATCGTCATAAGCATACTCCAAGGTTATCGTAACCGATTCATCGACTAAATTATAAGGAATATAACCGAATTTTTTATAATATTTCAGGCCACGTTCATCTTGCATCATCGTAGTTTTCATCGCTTCAAAGGCTTTTTCAGCATCAAAACCACGAATGCCTTTTTTATAGGCTTCAACGATCACAGGAATGGAATGGTAACCTGTCATGGTATTGGTTTCATTGCCGTACAAGGTCCAAACTGGTAAGATTTTTTTGACTTCGTAATACGCCAACATCGAGTTGACCATATCAGAAACGCGATCAGGAGCGATGATGGTCAGCAACGGATGTTCTGCTCTAAAGGTATCCCAAAGCGAGAGTGTAGAATAGGCCGTATAATCTTTAGCCGTAACGATGCTATCGTTTTCCATTCTGAATTGGCCATTTTTATCGCTAAACGTCACTGGCGCCAATTGGGCGTGGTACAAGGCGGTATAAAAAATGGTTTTTAAGGAATCGGTAGGTGTTTCTACATCAAAAGATGATAATGCCGTGTTCCACAAATCTTCAGCATCCTTTTTTGTTTGATCAAAATCAAATCCGCCAACACCTAAATTATCTTTGGCATTTTCAATACTCACCGAGGAAACAGCAACTTTAGCAAATAATTCAGTGCCCGTTTCATTGGGATCAAACATCAATTGAACTGACGATTTGATACCATCATGTTCGCCTTCTTCAAAAACTTTACCGTCCACATATATTTTATAATCGGCTATCGGTTTTGAAAATTTGGCCACGAAAAACACTTTTTGATTATGTGCCCATCCGGTGCTATAACGGTAGCCGCTAATCGTGTAGCGATCCTCAACTTTTAACGACGATGCTACCGCTCTATCCCAGTTGATGGCGAATCCCAAATTAACAATGACCGATTGCACATCGCCTTCTTTAAAAGTATATTTATGATAAGCCGTTCTTTCCGAGGTGGTCAATTCCACATTCACATTGGAATCCTCCAAAAACACTTGATAATATCCAGGAGTAGCTTTTTCATTTTTATGACTGTACGATGATTTGTACGGCAGACTATCACGAGACATTGGATTTAAAGTTAAATCATGAGCTTTGTTCGTGGGCATAAACAGAATATCGGCCAAATCGCCAATACCGGTTCCGCTCAAATTTAAATGGCTAAAACCGACGATAATACTGTCAGAATAATGATAACCTGAGCACCAATCCCAATCGCTAATGCCGTTAACAGGACTGACTTGCAACATGCCAAAAGGTACTGTAGCCCCAGGATAGGTATGGCCATGGCCGCCAGTTCCGATAAAAGGATCGACGTAGCTAATCAATTCTACTTTTTTGCCAATAGTTTCTGATTTTTTATTACAGCTTACTATTAAAATAGCGCAAAGAACAATTACGTATAGTTGTTTCATAATGGTAATTTTGTCCAAATTATTAAATCTCGTTTTTAACATTTCTAAAATAGACCAAAATCACAACACAACCCGTTTAATTCACACACCTTGATTTTTTAAAAAAAACTTGGCTTGCAATTTCGAGTTGTGAAGGATCTCATTATTCTATTAAAAACAAAAAGCAAGATGAGTTCACAGCATAAATTTTCATAATTTTAACCGCATTTGAAATAAATTTAGACGGACGACACGTTAACTCTCCTGAACATCACAAAAAAAAAATCTTTCATGAACTTTAAGTCCGGTAGGCTTTATAGAATATCATTTTGGCATCACATCATTTTCTGGTGTGTCTATTTTTTATTCAACACTTTTCGTTGGGGAATTTACTTTAATGACTACCTGTATTCCTTAAAAACAAACTTTTTAGGATTTCCGATTCATATTGCTTTATGCTATTTCAACATCTATTTCTTGATGCCGAAATTTTTGTTCAAAAAGAAATATGTGTCTTATGGTATTTTGATTTTATCCGCCATTTTTTTAATGGTGCTTGCAAAATTCAACCTCACTTATTTTTTAATCAGCAACGATGTTTGGCCAGAGGGTCCAGAAACCATAAATGCCTTGACCCTTAACTATACCGTCGACATGATGATTGGAGAACTTTATGTGATCACTTTTGTGACGGCCATTAAAGTGACTTTAGATTTCTTGAAGGAACAGAAACGCGTTGCCGATCTCGAAAGAAACCAATTGGAAACGGAGTTATTGTTTTTGAAAACCCAGATATCGCCGCACTTTTTCTTCAATACACTGAATAACATTCACTCATTAGCGCTTGAAAAATCAAATAAAACTCCGAAAGTCATCCTCAGACTTTCAGAATTGATGCGCTATTTGCTCTATGAAACAAAGTACGAGCGCCAATCCCTGGAGAATGAGATTCTGTGCATTCAGAATTACTTGGATTTAGAGAAAATACGACATGATGGCTTGCTTAAAATCAATATGTCCATTTCTGGAGACATCCAAGAAAAAAACATAGCGCCCATCCTGTTGCTGACCTTTGTTGAAAATGCCTTCAAACATGGCGTCAACAAAAATATTGGTATTGTTAAAATTGATATCGATTTCACAGTTGAAGGAGATTTTCTGTACTTTACAATTAAAAATCCTTTGCCTGCGGTTACAGAATTCAAGAACGAAGTCAACCATTCCAGCGGAATCGGCTTAGAAAACGTCAAAAAAAGATTAAATTTAGGCTATAATCAAAACGATTATAAACTAACCATTACCAGCGACTCAGAAAAATTCACGGTAAACCTTAAAATTAAAGTGGTTTAAAATTCACGATTAGGTTTTATCAAAAAAATCCATTATTCTTAAAATAAAAAGCATGAAAGGAGCATGATCCAAAAACTAGTCACAAAAACCAATGACGATATGCGAATTACATATGCCTATTTTAAAACAATAACCTTCTACCTATGAAAATAAGATGTTTAATTATTGATGATGAGCCACTGGCAGCTAATGTAATTAAAAGTTATTTACAGCAAATTGAAGACATTGAAGTGGTCAAGACCTTCAATAATGCTATCGATGGATTGAATTTTTTAAAAAATCATAAAGTTGATGTGATTTTCTTGGACATTAACATGCCTGTTTTGGACGGACTTAATTTTATAAAAAGCTTAAAAGAACCACCTTTAATTATCATTACCAGCGCTTATACGGAATATGCCATTGAAACCTACAATTTGGATGTGCTGGATTATTTGGTTAAACCGTTTGAGTTCCCGAGGTTCATGAATGCTTTAAACAAACTTTACAGACGATTGAACATTAAACAACCTACCTCAGACCCCATAAATGCACGTCCGTTTCTTTTCCTTAAGATTGACAAGAAAAAAATGAAAAAGGTTTTTTTGGATGAAATACTAGTGGTGGAAAGTCTGAAAGATTATTTGAAAATCAATACCACCAATGGCCGATTTATGATCCATAGCACGCTATCAGACTTTACCGAATTATTGCCTCCCTCCGATTTTATTAGAATTCATCGCTCCTACACGATTTCCATCAGTAAGATTGATGCCGTTGAAGGCAACAGCATTGAAATTGATGGCATGCGCTATGTTATTGGGAGATCATATATTGAAGAAGTAAAGGAGAAAATTTTGAACTCTTCGATGTAGAAATACTTGGTATTAAGTACGAAGTATTAAGAATTGAGATACTTCGACAAGCTCACCACAACTTCGCGTTTAGAAGAAAGAGGAAAGAACAGAGACTCGATTTGGCTTTTCTGACGACTAAATCTTCTTAACATTAATTATTAGCTGGAGTTCGTGAATTCCTTAGCTATTAAGCATCCAATAAATGACGCTCATTTTGGAAGATGACACTCTTCCTGCTCGCTTAAACTTCCATTTTCAAAATAAGATTCACCCAGCTGAAGCTGCGAGCTATTCAAAGTTCAATCGAGAGCAATTTTGCGCGCCTAGTTTTTATGCTGAGACAACCTTATTACTCTAATTGTTTCCCGCAGATAGCGCTGACTAATCCCCAATACACTTGAGCTTTAGCTCGGGATACGGAAGTGCAGAGGAACAAAGGGCTTTAGCCCAATTAGCCCAAACTATAATCAGCAAACCAAAGCGCTTCACTTTTGGGTTTTGGAATTTTGGATTTGATAGTTTAAACATTGAGATCCCGCCCAAAAGCGGGATTAATTCAACCAACAAAACCCAATACTTTTCGCTTTTGGGTTTTGGGTTTCACTAAAAAAAAAGGGAAAACTAATAAAAGTTCTCCCTTTTGACTAAACAAAAAAAATGAAAAATCTAATTCTCTTAATTCTGTTGTGCCCACCATAACGGTGTAAACACTGTATCAGGTCCACCTAATTTCTCAACCGCTTGCGCATATCCACCTGGGATGTTGCTCGGGAAATTAGAAGGGTATTTTAATCTTTGTGCGTAAACTTTTGGACTGTTGGTCATGAAATTACCTTCAGTTAATGCAGGCAAATTAGTCAGTGGATTTTCAATTACCGGGTTTTCGAAAAATGGCAATCCTAATCTTCTGTGATCATTCCAAGTTTCCAATGGTAACCACGGTGTTTGCGCAATAAACTTTTGAGTGATAATTTTTGTCAAAAGGTCATTTTTCACAGTTCCGTTTTTGTAAACATTGTTAACAGGATATTTGAAAGTTGTTGTACCTACCGTTCCAGTATAACCATCTTTGTAAGTCATAGATACTGTTGGTGCAGGTTCAGCAGTATGTGCCCAACTTACTGAAGTACCTACTCTATTGTAGTCTTCAGAAGTCAAATATGCACTTAACTCGCTTGACACACCATTGTATGCAAAACTATCAGCAATACCTTGCTCATAAGCATCTTTACCTGTCATTGGTACTGTCCAACCTTTAACCGCTGCTTCAGCAATTAAGAAGTAAGATTCCCATGAAGCAAAGAATATTCGGCTTTTAGAGCTGTTTCTGTACTTGTTAGCCATACGTGGCATAGTACCAGGCCATCCATAAACTTTGTTTTTAGCACCAACCTTACCCCAATCACCACCAGCATAAGCATTCCATGTGAAAGCTGCGTCAATTTCTTTGGGCGTGTTATTTTCACCAATCAGTAAATTTCTTTTTGTGATGATAGCATCATCACCCCAAGATGGGTAGCTGTTAAACTCAGGGTCAGCAAAGTTGCCTGGGATTTTAAATAAATCATAGGCTCTAGGATCCATTGAGTTGTGTAAGCCGTCAAAGAAGAAACCTGCAGATGGATCATTCGTCTTAGTTGAAAAATTTTGATCATACTTAAGACCCATATAATTTGCTGGTTTAATGTACTGATGTAAGTTAGCAGGTAACACATCTGCAGAAGGAACACCACCTAAACCAATCATTAAGTTGTTAAGGGAAGCAGACAATTCAAACATATTCCATTCTCTGGTCATAACACCTGTGTAGTCGCTATATCCAGGAACTTCTTTAACCGCAAAGTTCTCTTCTGCTACTTTGATGAATCCACCAGCAACAGCGCTTTCAAACTCTTCCTTAGCTTTAGATGGATCAACTTCTGACAAACGCATCGCTAAACGCATTCTTAAAGAGTTTCCGTATTTTTTCCATTTTGAATAATCATAAGCATATGCAGGATCCAGTTTTTTGAGGGCATTATCTGGATTAGAAACCTCA
The DNA here is from genome assembly GCF_053579655.1 of Gelidibacter sp. NCBI lineage: Bacteria > Pseudomonadati > Bacteroidota > Flavobacteriia > Flavobacteriales > Flavobacteriaceae > Gelidibacter > Gelidibacter sp. The sequence continues at coordinate 46,653 of NZ_JBMDWE010000018.1, forward strand.
AGATCCAAAGCATTGGTAGCTTCTTTCAATTCTTGAAGCATATAATAATACACTGTTTTTACATCACTGTATTCTGGGTTCACACCTTGGAACCCATCCACTGGAATCGGACCAAAATTGTCAGACATTTCACTCATTAGGTAAGCACGCCAAATTCTTGCCACTTGTTTAAGATTTGGAGTGTGCTCTTTAGCTTTACCAGCGGCAATTTGTTGGTCTGCCACGTCGATACCAGCATTAATGTTTCTTAACCATTTAGACACATAACCGTTGTAATAGTCACTTGACCAGTCATCGTTAGCACTTCCTGTAGTTAATCCACCACTTCTGGTCATACCACCTACACGATCCCAATACAAAACAAATACACGCTCGGCGATATGTGGATCCATTTGCGCCCCACCAATGGAACCGTTAATAAAATACTCTATTTGAACCTGGTCGCCACTTGCAGCGACCGGGTCTATGTTTATTTCTTCAAACTCAGAGCAGGATAGAAATGCTAATAGCACACCACCGACTAAGCCTGTTTTTTTAATTATATTTCTCATAACTTATATATTATAATTTTTGTAACTTAAATGATACGTTAATTTTAGAAGCTTAAAGATACGTTTAAGAATACGCTACTTGTTGTAGGAGGTGAAAGGTATTCGAAACCTGTTGCGTTAGTTGACGTTGCAAAAACAGACTCGGGATCAACACCGTTTAAGTTGCTTTTCATCATCCATACGTTGTTTGCAGAAAGTCCTAACTTCACATTTTGTAGTCCTGAATTCCCTAACCAAGCTGTTGGAATTGTATAGTTAAGGTTTACGTTTCTTAATCTCACGTTAGTAGCATCATAAATGTTAGCCTCATTAATACCTAAGTTTCCAGATCTTAAAGCAATAGCTTCCCAATATCTTTGTGGAGAAGCGCCAAAAGTATTAGCTGTGTATCCACCGCTACCGTTACTCACAACACCATCAACAACAATATTAGCTCTCTCACCGTTAACTACAGTTGCCGCAGCATTACCAGATTGTTGAAGTGCATGGTTTGTACCTGAAAAGATCTCACCACCAAAACGTGCATCAATCAAGAATCCGAAAGAAACGTTTTTGTAAGTAAAGTTATTTGAAAAACCAACCATAGCTTTTGGCTGTTGATTTCCTAATTTAAACTTTTCGCCGTTATTGGCTGCTGTAGGCAATCCCGTAGCATCTAAAATAATTTTTCCATAATCAGCACTGGTTTTATCTTCTACTCTTGCAAATTTTGTACCCCAAATTTCACCATAGCCACCACCTTCAATAGCAAGGACAGCTAAATTATCAAAACCTCCCAAACGGAACTGAGTCACATCCTCAGCTAAACTTTCTATCGTGTTTTTGTTTGTAGAATAGTTAATGCTTGAATCCCAGCTCAAACCATCAGGATTATGAAGGATTTTTCCGTTAAGAGACACCTCAACACCTTGGTTTTGAACATCACCAGCGTTAACCATCTTAAAGTTATAACCACTTAATGGGTCCAGTGGCAAAGCGATCAGTTGGTTGGTAGCATTAGATTTGTACCAAGCAGCATCCAGTCCTAAACGGTTATTGAAAAAACGGGCTTCAAAACCAATTTCTTTCGATTTAATCAACTCACTCTTTAAGTTAGGATTAAACAATACATTGTTTGTTCCTGCAGTAGTATTGCCATTTTCATCATTACCAATCCAATAGCTATTGTAAAGCTTATATGGCTCAAGGTCATTACCTACAGTTGCATAAGATGCTCTAATTTTACCAAAAGTTAACCACTCTGGCAATTCAGAACCTGCTTTTCTAATCATATCTGTAAATACAAATGATGTACTAATAGATGGATAGAAGAATGATCTATTCTCTTCGCTTAGCGTAGAAGACCAGTCGTTACGTCCTGTAAAATCAACGAATAAGAAACCGTCATAGTTAACTTGGAAAGTTCCATAAATAGAATTTGTTTTTCTTTGAGATGAACCTTGGTTGATGCTTGGTTTATTAACACCGTTATTTAATGAGAATAAGTTAGGTACCACAAGGTCTCCTGAACTTCCACTAATATGGTTAGAGCTTCTGCCCATGATATTTCCACCAAGAGTTGCAGAACCGCCAAATTTCCCAACGATATCGTCTTGAGCAGCCATTAATAAGAAACTGAAGTTTTTCTCAATAAAAGCGTCTTTTCCAAAAGCATATCTACCTGTATTATTTCCTGGGCTACCAGCATATAACTTAGATTCAGTTGTAGTCGTATAAATATCAGCACCTGCTTTTACTTCAGAACTCAACCAATCGGTAATATCATATTTTATAGATCCGTTCAACAAGAAACGATCTCTAGCATCAGCACTTAATCTGTTTTTTGCAGACCAATAAGGATTTTCAGCGTTTTCAGAAACAAACCATCTCATTTTGCCAAATTGATCAGTCGCATCTCTAAACTGAGTAACGTCCATGGAAACTGGCAATCTAGCTATTGTACCAAAAGCATTACTGTTGTTAGCACCGTTTAAAGGTCTGTTACCAGCTTTAGTATTGATATACTGCACTTTCATATCTGAAGTCCATTTTTTAGACTCACCAAATTTCGTAACCGCTCTAGTGGTTAAGTTTAATCTTTCTAAAGTTGTTCCAGGGATATTACTGTCATCATTTAAGTAATTCGCAGACGTGTACAATGAAGTACCATCTGTTACTTGCTGTTGAAATGATAAGCTATAGTTTTGGTTAAATCCACCGTTATAGAAGTTGTCAAGATTATCATAAGCTCTTAAGGTTTCTGGTTGATTATTCCAGTTGGTTACTGTTTGACCTTCAATTTTTGGACCCCAGCTTAATTTAGATTTTGGATCAAAAATTCCTTCACTGCCTTGACCAAAAGCTGTTTGAGTTTCTGGCTTGATAAACAATCTTTCAAATCCTGTAGTTGCAGAAAAAGTAATTCCTAAACCTTTCCTTACTTTACCTGTTTTAGTAGTAATCAAAATAACACCGTTACCTGCACGTGAGCCATATAGTGCTGCTGCAGAAGCGCCTTTTAAAACCGTCATACTTTCGATATCGTCAGGGTTTAAATCGCCCATACCATTACCCATATCTTGCGATGGATTGAAGAAATCTGTATTATCAGCTCCTGTAAAGTTATCCATAGGAATTCCATCCACCACAATCAATGGCTGGTTGTCACCCACAAGTGAGCTATTTCCCCTAAGCACAATTTTTGAAGAACTCGCAGGACCATTACTTCCTTTAATAACCTGAATACCCGCAATTTTACCGGATAATGCGTTAGCAACGTTGGTTTCTCTGGCCTCAGTTAAGGATTCACCTTTAACTTCCTGAACCGCATATCCTAAAGATTTACGTTCTCTCTTAATACCAAGGGCGGTTACAACCACTTCATCCAACTGACTCACATCCTCTACAAGCGAAACGTTGATCACGGATTTCCCGTTGACAGCAATTTCTTGAGTAGTAAAACCAACATAGGAGAATTGAAGGGTACTCTCAGTACTTGAAACATCAATACTGTAATTACCATCAAAATCTGTAGTGACTCCTTTGCTAGTTCCTTTTACCAACACACTAACTCCAGGAAGCCCTAAGCTGTTTGCAGCATCTACAACAACTCCCTTTACTGTGGTTTGAGCCTGCATACCATAAGTGCATAGAATCCCAAACACAAACAGTAATTTAAGTACTTTTTTTGTCATAATATTATTTAAGTTTTATTTGATCCTATAAAAAAAACCAAAAAACCAAACAATACTAAATATTTTCGACAAACGACATTTGTAGAGAGGAGTTGGTCGACATATAACCTTATAGTAGGCACTAATTGAGGACATTTGGAAGGAAAACACATTAAATTGTGGTTAACTTATTATTAACTCAGCATTACGGCTTCCAGCTAATAAAGTGATGTTGCTGCCTATTTTATAAGCTCGGTAAACCCTACCGCCCCGACTTTTTTTGAGCATCAATGAGCCAAGGCCCTGAATATGGAAAGGACGTTTCAGGGTAATTATCATCTAAAATATAAGTGATGAGATCGCCTTTAAATGCAAAAGCTTTTCATTAACCAATAATGAGCGTCCGTTTGAATATTTAAATCTAGTTTGGTTAAACCCATTTACATTTTATTTTCTATTCTCCAGTTAAGGCTAGAGGTTATTTAATGACCTACAAGCCTTCTATTTAGACAATCTAAAAACAACAACATCCCGTGAAGGAATTTCAATGGTTACTTTCCTATTGGTAGCCCCAACGATCTCATTTTCCCAAAGATTCGTTATTTTATAGTCGCCAGAAAAATCCTTGATTTTAATTTTTGACCAATCCACCTCATAGGTTTTATTCGTCGTGTCTCGGTTGAAAAAACAGATAGCCATATCGCCGTTAGACAATGGTTTTTGCCAAATTTCAAAATTACCAAAGTCTTCAATCTTAAATCCTTGCTTACCCAAAACATCTTGATTCACTGCAATCAATGCTTTATTGGTCAGGATTTTATGATCGCTAGCGCTCATCGATCTTAAATCGTTGCCCGCCATTAAAGGAGCTGCCAACATGCACCACAAACTAAAGTGTGCTCTTGCTTCATTTCCGGGCATATTATTATTTCCAACGGCAAGCATATCGGGATCGTTCCAATGCCCAGGACCGGCATATTTTTCTAAACCAACTTGCAGGTCAACGATGTCTGACCATCCCAGATGATTTCCCCAAATATCGCCATCGTATCGGCCTTGCATATCAATATCCAGAGTCGTTCGCCAAAGGTGCGCGACATCTTCAGCCCATTCCCAAGGTTTGTTTTCGCCCCATTCACACATACTAAATACAATAGGTCGTCCCGCTTTATGCAAGGCATCTCTCATAAGCGCGTAAGATTGTTTTGCATCTTGCCCTTCAGTAAAACACCAGTCGTATTTTAAATAATCGACACCCCATTCCGCATAAACCTCAGCATCTTTCATTTCAAAACCTTTACTTCCTGGGCGACCTGCGCATGTTTTTGTTCCTGCATCGGAATAGATCCCAAATTTCAAACCTTTGGAATGGACATACTCCACTAAATTTCTTATCCCGGAAGGAAACTTCTCTTTATCCACTACTATATATCCATTGTCATCACGACCTATTTGCCAGCAATCGTCAATCACGATATATTCATAACCCACCTCTTTAAACCCTTTTTCAGCCATGGCATCGGCCATCTCTTTAATGACGGTTTCGTTAACTCCATCACATTGAAAACTGTTCCAACTATTCCATCCCATCGGAGGCGTCATTGCCAAACCTTCAAATTTTTGGGCAAAACCATGGCCAACAAAAACAAGTGTAAACATTAAAAAAAGGATTTTTCTTCTCATGACTTTAAATTTTATATTATTCATTATTATTAGAAAAAGTAGACGCAGGCAAACCGGATTCATTAATTAAATTCCCATCGGAATAAGACGTATACCCATACTTTATATATCTCGGATTTTCAATTTCCGGAGACCAAACGACCAACGTATTATTGACGATTTTAGATTTTGCAGGAACAAAATTTTTATCAGAGCCAGCAATAAACACATCCTTTACAGCTTCATTATCTGTAGTTTTCAAACCTTCGCCATGCTTAAAATGGACTTCTATGGTATTGTCATTGACGTTGACAAAATCTAAGAGCGGTCCAGAAAAAGCAATATCTAGATTATAATCCTTATGAAGTGCGATATTTGAAAGTCGTTTGCCCACCACCCATTTTTTTCGGGGATGCACATCGGTTTGGTCGCCCACATCATAAGACACCGCCATCCCTGTATTCGGCAGTTCCAACAATCGGCGTTGTGAATCCCTAAACAGCCCCCAATTATATCTATCAATACTGCTCAATTGCACATAATAAAATGGAAGTGCTGCATTATTGAAATGAGTTCGCCAATCGTTTACCAACATCTTAAATAAGTTGGAATGCAGTTGAACCTGTTCGGCATTGGATTCGCCTTGATACCAGATGACACCTTTGATAGTGTAATTGGTAAGCGGCAAAATTCCTGCATCAAACAAAATAGTCGGCTGATACGGATGTCTGGCTTTTATTTTAGATTTAGCCAAATCTTCCATATTCAGTTCAATTCGTTCCCGAACCCAAGTATCCACCATCGGATTTAAGCGGGTATCATTCAACAAATCCACCGTTTCATGGGTTCGCTCCATGGATTCCCGGCTGATCCAACTTTGGATAGGCGAACCCCCAATCGCATTATTAATAATACCAACTGGCACGTTTAATTTTTTCTGAAGATTATAAGCGAAAGCATAAGCTATTGCGGAAAAATCGCCAAGATTACTTGTCGTTGCCAGCGACCATCCTGAATTTTCGAAATAAGCATTGGCATTAGAATTTTGAAGTTCCTCATCCGTAAATTTTTCGCCCGATAAGGTTTTCCCAGTCATAGAAAACAAAAACACATTCGGATTCATAGAATCTTTTAAAACGGTCGTCGCACTTTCCATATCACGTACTTTCCACCCCATATTGGACTGCCCCGAAGCCAACCAAACCTCACCAATATAGACCTTGTTTATTGCAATGGACTTCGTAGCCGTTGCAAATTTCAATGGATACGGACCGCCAGCTGGCATGGGTGGAAACTCAACTTTCCAATTTCCATTAAAATCAGCTTTTACCTTTTGGGTCTTCTTGTTAAATTGAACGGTAACCACATCATTATAATTGGCCGTTCCATTAAAACGAATGGCCTCATTCCGTTGCAGCACCATGTTTTCACCATAAAGGATGGACAGTTTCAAACCACCGTAATTTCCAGTGATGGCACTATACACTTTATCCGCAATAATTTTAGCACCTTCTTTGGTTGGATGCAAATTATCAGGAAAATATTCAGGAAAACGGTACAAAGGCTCATGTAAATCAATGACTTCTACCTGTGCTTTTTGAGCGATGACTTCTATTTTGGATTGAATTTCCTTAAAACTTTCACGCATGCCTTCCTCAAACCAATGATGACCAGAAAAAGTAGGCGTCATTTTGCAAATGATCACATTGGGTTTGGACGGCAGATTCTTATACACCGCAATCATATCTAAATAATCCTGTTCAAATTCGTCTTTATGATTTGGCCAGTTGTTATTGCCTTGATCATTTAAACCCAAATGAATGATGACAATATTTGGTGCGAATTTTTTAGAGTTTTCAAATTCAGGCGTGTTCCAATAGGGTTTATGTCCGTTTTTGAGCATGGTTGCCCCAGAATAGCCAAAATTTCCAACTTCATAATTTGATCCTAATAGGTTTTGAAGTTGCTGAGGATACGAATTTTCTTCTCTATCTACAATCCCAGCGCCGAAAGTGACGCTATCACCAACACAGGCGACTTTTACGGTTTGGGAAACCATTGCATAGGACAAAAGCAATATCAAGGCACTAAGAATACTTTTGCTGTTTTTTGAAGTTGACTTCATATTAAAATTCTTTAAATTATAAATTGATTGCCCTCTACATATCCCACGATCCAAATGACCACATAAGGTGCAATCAGGGTGGTCAGGATACCGTTGACACACATGGCCAATCCGCTATAAGCACCAGGCAAATGTCCTTCTTCTATAGCGCGTGCCGTCCCGATGCCGTGGGCTGCAGTTCCCAAAGCGGTGCCCATAGCCGTTTTGCTTTTGATGCCGAGCGCTTCTAAAAAAGCAGGACCAAAGGCATTTCCAAAAATTCCCACCGCAATTACAACGCCTGCCGTTATGGAGGGAATGCCATGAGTGATTTTTGTTATTTCAATAGCAATCGGGGTCGTGACAGATATTGGAATCATAGACCTAATCAGCACATCGGGCGCATTCATAAAAACCGCAATGAAGGAAACGGACAAAATACTGACAATGCCACCACAACCAACGGCTAATAAAAAAGGATAGATATTGTGTTTTATCAATTGATATTTCTCAAAAAACAAAACGCCAAGTGCTACGATTGCAGGTCCCAAGAAAAAACTCCAATACTTACCGCCTTTGTTATAATCTGTGAAACTGACATCAAACACCACCAAGAACAGAATAATGAGTGCACTGGCTATTAAAACAGGATTGAATAGCACAAATTTTATCTTTTTCCTTAGAGCGAGCGCACTAAAAAAAGCAATCAACGTAATGCCGATCCCAAAAATTGGAAGTTTAAAGAACTCAGTCATGCTTCTCCAGTTTTTGTTGCACGATTGCGGTCACATAAAGCGTTATTAAAGTGCTTAATCCTGCAGCAACAGTCAGAACAATCCAATGTGCTTTTATAAAATCAAAATACGCTAGAAGTCCAACGCCGAAGGGAACAAAAAACAACATCAAATATTGAATTAGTTTATCTGAGGCAGGTTTTACGGTTTCGAGTTTGATTAACTTCAATTTCAGTGCTACGAAAATCAAAATCATGCCCAAAATATTCCCAGGCACGGGGAAATCAATAAAGTAAACGATTAACTCTCCCAAGCCAAGGAATAAAAAAATGTACAGAAACGCTTTCAGCATTTTAAAATGATCATTGCGCAAATTCAATATTTTCATACTATTAACAGTCGCTTAAAAATCTAATTGACACAGGACGAAGGGCTAAAAAGTGTTGGAATGAATGCCATTTTTACATAATACGAAGGTCATACGTCCTATGTCATTTACATCTTAAGTCAAATTTTAAAATTACATGATTTTACCTAAAATCTGACCTTTAGTCTTATCAAGAATCAATTATTTCTTTCCAGATTTTTTATAAACGTCTTTTCCATCGGTCAACCAATCTAAAGAAAAGCTTACAAATGAATTTTTCGTGTAGTCATCTTTTTCAAAAAACACACCGATATCGCCATTTTCAAGAATGGTCAAATCCGAATAAGCCGAAGGTCCAGCGTAAACGGTTTTGCCTTCTGTCCATGTTTTTCCTTCGTCATAACTGACACGCACGGTCAAATTAACACGGTCTTTCTCTGAATTAGCATTAGAAAAAAGAAGTCTGTTTTTGTCATGACCATCTGCAGTAGAAGTGTAGCGAAGAATGCTAGCGTTGCAACTTGGATCTTTCAATTCTGGCGCTGGATTGGTAGTCCAAGTTTTCCCGTCGTCATTTGACCTGTGCACATAACGCATTCCGGCACCGTTAACACGCGCATTGATCATCAAAGTACCATCGGCAAGTTCTATCACTTTTGATTCGTCGGCGGGTTGAATTGGAGTGTCCATAAAAAACCAGGTTTTCCCGTGGTCTTCACTTCCGAAAAGATGAAGTCCGCTGTTCAGATTTGCCATCGTGTGCAACAATTTACCAGAACGGGTTTGAATGCCCCTTCCAGAAGTAATGAATTTAAAATCCTTGTGCCATTCCGGCTTTGTGATTTGAGCTGTAATATCTTCCGGTTCGCTCCAAGTTTTACCATTATCAATACTTTTCACAACATGCAGATAGTAAATATCTTTTTCCGTGTCCAAATTCATGAAATTATAAAACATGAAAATGGCGTCGGTTTCGCTATCCACAATCATGGACGGATCAGACGCCGATTGTCCCTCAGGTAAATCTACGACCGTTTCAATAGCAGACCATGTTTTACCATTATTTGCACTTCGTCTCACAATGATATTGGCGTTGCGATTTGTTCTTAAATCGCCACAGTCGGGCACACGTTCATCAATTGCGGCAATAAGGTCGCCATTAGGTGCAGTTACAATAGCAGGAATTCGGTAACAGGCCACGTCATGATTCATGCCCGTGTTGAACAAGTCGTGAAATACCAAGGCATCGTCCGAATAATCTGTTTTTTGCTTTGTTCCACCGCAACTAAAAATAAATGTAGAAATTAGGATTAGAAATATTCTTTCCATCTTTAGAATAGAGTATTAATTGATTGTTAAGGAATAAAACCTAAATAGTTTAATCAAAAAAAAGAGCCTTCAGAAAAATTCCCTAGGCCCTCTTTAAATTAAAATTTATTTTCTCGCTTTCTTATAAACGTCTTTGCCGTCGGTCAACCAGTCCAAAGAAAAATATACAAACGGATTTTTGGTGTACTCATCTTGTTCAAAAAACAATCCAATATCGCCATTATCAAGAATTGTCATATCTGAATATGCTGACGGACCTTCGTAAATCGTTTTACCTTCGGACCATGTTACGCCTTCGTCATAACTAATGCGAACAGTCATATTAACGCGTCCTTTTTCAGATTTGGCATTCGAAAAAAGAAGCCTGTTTTTATCATAACCATCTTTAGTATCCGTGTATCGAATGATACTGGCATTGCATCCTGGGTCGATTAATTCTGGTGCTGGTGTAGTCGTCCATGTTTTTCCTTCGTCCGTAGAGCGATGTACATAACGTATTCCTGCTCTATTCACACGGGCATTGATCATCAAAGTGCCATCAGTAAGCTCAATCACTTTTGATTCGTCAGCCGGCTGAATTGGTGTGTCAATAAAATACCATGTTTTTCCGTGGTCATCACTTCCAAATAAATGAAGGCCACTGTTGAGATTGACCATGGTATGCAATAATTTACCTGAACGTGTTTGAATACCTCTTCCTGAGGTAATGAATTTAAAGTCATTTTTCCATTCGGGCTTAGCAATATAAGGTGTAATATCCTCTGGTTGGCTCCATGTTTTACCATTATCGACACTTTTAACGACATGTAGATAGTAGATATCCTTTTCTGTTTCTAAATTCATGAAATTGTAAAACAAGAAAATCTCCTTGGTCACCTCATCCACGATCATCGATGGATCAGAGGCGGATTGTCCGTATGGAAAATTCACTACGGTTTCGATATTTGACCAGGTTTTCCCATTGTCTGAACTTCTTCTTACAATGATATTAATATCGTTGCTGTATTTTAAATCGCCGCAATTGGGCACACGCTCATCAATAGCAGCAATAACATCGCCGTTTGGCGCCGTTACAATGGCAGGAATTCGGTAACATTGCACGCCCTCAGTCATGGACGTATTGAACAAATCCTGAAATACTGGAGCACCATCAGTCGTACTTTTAGTTTGGGTTTTCACACCGCAATTAAAAAGGAATACGGCGATTAGGAGTGTGAGTAGTTTATTCATCATTATTGTATTTATATTATTTATTCTTTTAGGTATTCAGTGAAAAAATCATCGCTCAACTCAATTTTTAATTTCAAAATCAATCATCCGTCAGATTTATTATAGAACACAGATGACGCTGATTGTGCTGATTTTCACTGATTTATTTTGGCTTTTATTTCAAGCCATGAACATCATTGGCCGAACATCGAACATCGTCTGACCGAATTCAAAGTATATTCTCTATATTCTATTTTCTTTGCTCTATCCTCTTTGTTCTTGATTCTAATAGCGAAGCGGTCTTAATTCTTATTTCACTCATACATATCATCCACATCGGCATGATGTAGTTCTTCAAAAAAGTCAGCGACGTTTTGTGTGACCACTTCTAAAAAGGCTTTTCCTTTTTCTTTGGTGGCCAATTTAGGATTTCCAACACCAGTATCTTCAGTGACTTGTGTCCATTGGCGCTGTGAGCTGACCCAACCTTCTTTAAGGCCTTTGATTTTAAATGTTTTGGCGGCTCCATCTCCTGCTTCTTCCAATGGCAATACTAAATTCGGAGCAATGTACTGCATCGCTGAAGTTTCCAATTCGCCAGCGTGATCGCCAGGTTCGTCAAAAAAATCGGTTTCTTTAGCGGTTTGCCACCAATTAAGAGCACACACAAAAACCTTTGGAAATTCAAGAGTTAATTCTCTGATGATCTGTTTAAAATTATTGCCACCATGGGAATTGACAATCACTAATTTTCGAATATTTTGCCCGTCCAACACTTGAACAATATCTCTTAAGACAGCGTATTGCGTACTTGGACTCATGTTTATACAGAGTGAAATATCCATTTGACCGGTATTGACCCCAAACGGAATCGTAGGCAATACCACAACTTTAGCATTTTTATCCCAGGCTTTTTTTGCTGCCTCAATGGCCACATATTCCGCCTGAAAATTATCGGTAGCGTATGGCAGATGGTAATTATGTGCTTCCGTAGCGCCCCAAGGCAAGACTGCAACCGTAAAGTTGGTTTTCTTGACAGCTTTCCAATTGGTCTCTGCCAAAACATAAGGCCTGATGGAGTTTATCATAATGCGATGGGTTTATTTTCTATTTTATCAAAGGTTTTCCAACATTGGTACATGGCTCTTGGCACGTGGAAACAGCCTTTCCATTTACCGCCTTTTAAATCGAGCAATACTTCGCCCTGTCTGTTTAAATAACCAAACCATTCGCCATTTTCAGGATCTGAAAAATGAGACCACGCGTACTCATGCACTTTTTCATACCAAACCATCAGCTCTTTTCGACCCGTTTGTTCGTAGGCTTTGGATAATGCCACTAAGGCTTCCAAATGCACCCACCATAGTTTTTGATCCCACTCCAATTGTTGTGGCGGTTTACCCAGCGCATCCATAAAATAAAAGATACCGCCGTATTTCTCATCCCAACTGTACTCTAAAATGCGTAAAATGGTATCCGTAGCTTTTTCGATAAGCTCGGTATCATTGCGTCTCACGCCAATATCAATCATAAACCACATGGCTTCAATACCGTGCCCGGGATTTAGGAGTCGGCCATTAAAACTATCTTCATGAGTGCCATCAGGACGGACAAATTCATAGATAAGTCCAGAATCTTTATCCAAAAAGACATTCATCACTTCATTGATGCTGAAATCGATGGTTTTATTAACTTCATCTTCATCTAAAACAGACTCCAATTCCAACACCAAATTGGACAAAATCATTGGTAGGGAAAAACTTTTTAAAGGGCGTTCACCAGTCGATTTCTCGTAATGTCCTTTCGGATTGTCTTTCTTTTTTAAGATATTGAGATAGGTCTGTTTCGCCAATTGCTTAATCTCTTTATCGCCAGATGCTAAAGCATATTGACTAAATGCCATGGCGGCAAAACAATCGGAAAAAATATTATAAGGCTGCACTAATGGCTTCCCTTCTTTGGTCGTTGAGAAATAGAAATTTCCATCTTTATCCATGCCATGTTTGATGATAAAATCGATACCATGTTTTGCCGTTTTTAACCAGGGCTCATGTTTTTCAAAGGTATTATAAAGCATTGAAAATGTCCACGCTTGCCTACCTTGGAGCCACATAAACTTATCGGTATCATAAACCTTACCTTTAGTGTCCAAACAGGTATAATAACCACCAGATTCTGAATCTATTGAATGATTTTCCCAAAATGGAATAATATCATCGAGCAGTGCTTTTTTATAAAGTGAAGTATATTTCATATCTTATAGAATTTCAGAAAATTATTGTCATTTTTACGTGCGTATATAATTAACTTTGCGTAATATGTACTACATAATACAAACTTAACGAAATTAGATTTATAAATTACATTTGCAGTAAACTAAATTAGCATGAAAAACCGCATAAGCCTTAAGCCATTAACCAACCTCTCTTTAGTCGATAAAGTAGAAATTCGCATCACTGAATATATCAAAAGCAATAGGCTTCAGGTAGGCGACACCATCCCTAAAGAAATGGAGTTTGCAGAAGCGCTTGGCGTCAGCAGAACGGTGATTAGAGAAGCGTTGACCAGACTTCGGACGATTGGCATTATCGATTCTAAAAAGCATAAAGGCATGGTGGTTTCTCAGCCCGATTTTATCGAAAACTTCGAAAAGGTAATGGAGACCAATTTGTTGGGCGATGAGACCTTAATGGATATTTTTGAATTGCGTTTGATTTTAGAAATGGGAATGGTCGATTTAGTGTTTGCACGAAAGACGGATGAAGACTTGATCGAACTGGAAAAAATTGTTGAAAAGATGGAAAAAGACGCTCCAGAGTCTAACGTTTTCAGTCTGAAAAATGAAGTGGCATTTCATGGCAAACTCTATGACATGTCAGGAAATAAGACTTTACAAAGAGTTCAAAACATCCTTTTACCGGTTTTTCAGTACGTCCATGACCACAAATTACCTGATGCCAAAACCTATATGTATGCTAAAAACTTCGTTTCACACCGTCAACTTTTAGACTATTTAAAGGAAGATGATAAAGAGAAATTCAGAAAGGGATTGGCGCAACATTTAGAGCCACATTTTGACAGAGTTCTAAAAACTACTGAATTCTAACCTTAAAAACTGCTTTTTTAACCAGTGACGGCTCGCCAGTAGTTAGATCGGGCATGTGAATATCATCTGGAAAGAAGATCGCAAACATCCCAGCTTTTACTGTGATGATGTCATAAGGTTCCTCAAACAACATATAATCATCAGTGTCGTCATAGGCTTTTTTTGGTTTTTGACCAGCGTTGATAGTCACTCCCATTTTCTCAATACCTTGCACTACATATTGAACGTCAATGTATTTTAGATGCGATTCCAAAAGCTGATCGGCAATGGGATTGGTTGGATTTTCCTTTAAAATGACAAAAAGAGCCTCGCCATCAATCTCATGTTTACCCATTGGCAAATTGGCGAAATCGGCGCTTGTAATATAATCTAAAGCTTTAGCAATCCCTGGATGAACGCCGCGATATAGGTTTGCGTTTTCTATTTTATCTAGTATCATGTGTGTGTGTGAATTTTGTTAAGGTTGGGAAATAGAATCAAGACCGCTTCGCTTTTAGAATCAAGAATCAAGACTTGATCCGTAAGGGCGAGAAAGCGGTAGATTTAAAAACTATGATTATTCTTATTTTTTTAGATTTTATAAATTTAAACAATTCAACGTCTCGTCGTGACCAACACGTGATAAACAGCTATATATCTAAATTAATTAACAGAAAAACTTGTTTTTAAAACAAAAAAACCAAGCGCAAAATTAATACTTCGCTTGGTTTTTTCATTGTTATTAAAAAGAAATTATTTACTCAAATGCTCCAATAATCCGATGTCTTCCAATTCCTTTCTGATTTCGACATAGGCTTCATCAGAAAGCGTGGTATGTGGGAATCTACTTGGGCCACAATCGATGCCTAAGGTTTTCATAAAGCCTTTAGCAACACCGTTAAAACCACCATGACCATCTAAAATTTCAACAAAACGGATGGCTTTTGTTTGCAATGCCGCAGCTTCGGTCATTTTACCTTCTTCAAAAAGGGTTTTTATTTTATAGTATGCAGGCGCCAAATGATTGTAAGTACTTCCTACCCATCCATCGGCCCCAAGTGGTAAACTTGAAATGAAAATCTCATCAAACCCAAATAGGATATTGTATTTCCCTCCTTCAAAATTCTTGCAGTGCAAGAAATCAATCAAATTGTTATTGGTAAACTTGATACCTTCAAAATTCGGAATTTCCTTTGGCGCTACTTTTAAAAAGTCGAGCATATTCAAATTGGCGCCACTCAACACAGGAATATGATAGTAGTAAAATGGCAAGTTAGGTGCACACGCGGCAACTTCCTTACAATATTGCACTAACTTATCTATCGTGTTTAACTTAAAATAATACGGTGCCAAAACTCCAATCGCATCTACCTTATCTGCTGCATGTGTCGCCAATTCCTTAGCCACTTTTAAACTTGGATCGCCAACATGGTCAATCAAATATAAATCGGAGGATTTATTTTGAGACCAAGCCGTTGTAATCTGCTTTCTTTCTTCTGTGGATAACGATACAAAATCCCCAGTGGAGCCATTCATAAAGACCCCAGAGACTTTGTTTCTCACTAAAAATCTACCATATTCCTTAATAACACTAATGTTTAATGAACCGTCCTGGTGCATTGGAGCGTAAGTAGCCGCTATTAAATTTTTTATTTTCATATATTGCTTATAAAGCTCGTTTCAATTTTTAAGTTTTAAAAAAAGAGAGTTGAGCTTTCAAACAAAACTCTCTTTTTTGACTAACTCAAATAAAATTACTAACTAATTTGTGTAACCCGGAGTTTGATCTAACAAGGGGTTTCTTCCAATCATATCCTGAGTAATTGGCAAAAGTAACTTATACTCATCACCTGGGTTTAAAAATCTGATATTTTCAATTACAAAATTATTTCCAGCGCGTCTTAAATCCCACCATCTTTTGCCTTCACCAATAAACTCTTTGTAACGCTCATTTAAAATAGCATTGGTATTTGCTAATTGCGAACCGTTGACATAATCCATGGTAGCCGAATCATAATTGGCTCCGTAAGCCCTTGCACGGATTTGATTGATTTCTGCTGATGGATCCTCACCCAATAAATTTTTTGCTTCAGCCAATAATAAAATCACATCTGCATACCTGTACACAGGGACGTCATTTTCAAAAATACGGACCGTACCATCAACTCTTCCTAAAAACTTATTAAATATTGAACCGAAGTATTTTGACGCATTATATGTAGGATAGCCGGCACCACCATTATTATCAGTATACAATCTGATAAATGCGGCATCTTTTCTTGTGTCGTTGTTATCATCCAACAACAAAAGTGTTTTTTCAGACTGACCATATCGGTTTGCGCCGCCAATAATAAAAGAATTCATTGAAGCCCCGTCATCATTAAATTGAGGACGAATCTCAGTCGTTCTACCTGTTAAATTACTATAGAAATTCTCAGCTTCATCTCGCTTATATTGAATCGCAAATATGAATTCAGCATTACCTTCATTTTCCACCCCCCATAATTTCGAAACACTTGGTGCCAAGCTCACTCCTAGTGAGGAAATTTGCTCTAAAGCCGACTTAGCTTCAATAAAATCAGCATTTCCGCCAGACAGTAAATTTCCAGACCAGATATACACATCACCTTTAAGTGCTAAGGTGGCTGCCTTAGACCAAAATACGCGTGTGCCCAACCAATAACTTCCATCCGACCCAAATGCATTTAAAGACGCTGCAATATCAGATTTTATTTGAGCCATGACATCGGCTTGTGGAGATCTCGCTTTACTTAAACTTGATGCATCTATATCCGTTAAAGGCTCTAAAATAATTGGTACATCCCCCCAAGTTTTTAGAAGGGTATAATAATAAAACGCTCTTAATCCGTATGCTTGCCCCAATAAATGTGCTTTCTCTGACTCTTTAGTGAATGGCACATTTGGTAGGTTTACAATAAAATCATTAACCCTGTATATTCTAACATATAAGTCTGCCCATCCATTAAAAGGTGCCGTAGCAATAGTAATATTAGATTCGATCAGATTCTCACTAGCAGGCGACTCATAAGTTCGCCCTCCCCATATATCACTTCGCATTTCCCCTAATAACCACAAGTTTTGTGCTGATGCCCTAATGTTGGCATACAACCCGGTATGCGCGGCTTTTGCACCTTCTTCGCTATTCCAAAAACCTTGCACTGTTAATTCGCTTGGGCTTTTTGAATCAAGCTCATTTGAACACGCGCTTAAAACCAATACCGTGATCAATAAATATATATACTTTTTCATCTTCTTAAAATTTAAAACGTTACGTTAAGACCTAGAGTAAATGTTCTTGGCATAGGGAAATTCCCAAACTGAATACCACCAATCTCTGGGGTATCACCTCTCATACTTTTAAAGTAATGCAAGTTAGAACCTGTCACATAAATACTCAATCTATCAATAACACCATCAAAATATTCTGTTGGTAAGTTATAATTTAGAGTTACTTCACGTAATGCTAAATAGTCTCCTTTCTCCCAGAATTTTTCGTTCCCATAGTTTTGTAAATCGCTGGTACTTTCACCACCTCTCCACACGTTTTTAGACCCGTTAACAAAAACAAAACGCGGCCAATCGGCATCTGTATTAGTTGGAGTCCAAGAATCTCCGACTCTAGTAGGTAGTGCTTGATTACCTTGAGTTTGAGCATATCCTTTATTGTCGAGATGATTCCATACTAAATGACCTGTAGCAAAATCCGTTTTTACAAATAAGCTAAAGTTTTTATATGCTACACTCGTTGTGAATCCTCCAACAAAATCCGGAGTGGTACGTCCAATAATTTTTCGGTCCAGACCATCAATAACACCATCGCCATTTTGATCTTTCCATTTCACATCACCTGCCCAACGTTTGTTACGGCTATTCACGGGCATATAATTATCTCTTATCCCATTATCTGCATCAGCTTCAGCCTGTGTGGCATAAATACCGGCTTGCTCAAAAGCGACTACTAAATCATGACCAGAACGTTGACCTTCTTGAAAACCACCTACCCATTCTTCTTTGCCAGTTTTTGAATTCCAAATCAATGTACCGCCTTGTCTATTAAACTCGTTATCATTTTCAGGAAGTTTTACCACATAGTTTTTATTAGAGCTAAAAGTGGCACCAAAATTCCAAGTTACATCTTCAGTCCTAAGAATATCAGCATTGAATTGCATCTCAAAACCTTTGTTTCTTATGGTCCCGTTGTTAGTTAATATATTTCTAAACCCAGTATAATAAGGCAATTCTAAAAGCGCTAATTTATCTTTAATGTCTCTTGAGTACACATCAGTAATAATTGAAATTCGGTCATCAAAAAATGAGATATCTAAACCAGCATTTAAGGTTGTTGACTTTTCCCACACTAAGTCTAACGTAGGCAATACTGTATTAGCATACCCTGTTTGACCGTTATATACATATGGAAAAATAAGATTTCCATTCGCATCCTTGTCTTGCCCATAAACCCCGTAAACTCCATAATTGCTCAACACATCTTGATTACCATTAACACCATAACTTAATCTCGGTTTTAATCTCGTAATGATATTTTTGATTGATGATTCTTTAAAGAATTCTTCGTTATGCACATTCCAACCCAAAGATACGCCTGGGAAAAAGTCGTATTTATTATTTGCTAGTCTTGAAGACCCATCATATCTATAAGTAAAGCCAAATAAATAACGGTTATCATAATCATATAACAAGCGACCAAAAGTAGATACTATTACATATTCAGTTTCAAAACTCGTTGGAATACCATTGGCTACTGCACCGGCATTAGCAGTTCCAATTAAATCGGTTGGAGAATTCCGTGTCCCGGCACGTGACTGAAAGAAATTGTCTTTATAATATTCCCCACCAACCAATGCATTAAAATTATGATCTCCAAACTTTTTCATATAGTTCAAAGTTCCTGTCAATTGATTTCTTAAGGTTCTATCTAAGCTAAATCCTGCTAGTCTCGTGGTATTTAATGGACCAGTAGTACTACCTTCTCTATAAGCTTTATTAAAACTTTCATCATGATTATTGACTGTAAAATGGCTTCCATTAACCGATAAAGTCAAATCTTTTACAAGGTCCCAATCAACACCAACAGAGGCAGATAAACGTTGCTCTAAATTAGTTCTATCAAATTTATCTTGGTAATATAATGGATTCCCAAAACTAAAGTTTGTACCTGTAGCATATTGATCTGACCAAGAACCATCAGGATTACTGTCATAAGTTCTGGAAGTTGGCGCCTGACCTTGAAATCTACTAAACACCGTATCATCACTTCCTAATGGACTCCTATTCAAATTAGAATGCGAGTAGAGGACGTTTGAGTTGACTTTAAAATTATCAGTAATTTTATAAGTACCGCTAAACTTTCCTGAGTAACGTTTAAATCCAGAGCCTAAAATAAGACCTTCGTTATCCAAAGCTCCTAACCCTAAATAGTAAGTCCCTTTTTCATTACCGCCATCAAAGGATAAATAATGATCTTTGGACACACTATTTTGATAGATACGTTCGGAAATATCCGTAGCGTCGTAAAACAAAATTTCCTGACCTGGATTCACTACATCCGGGATGTACTTCCATCCTGGTGTATTCAATAAATAGCTATTGGCAGATGATAATCTTTGTGTCGTAAATGGATCATTTGTAGCATTATTACCCGTACCCATACTGTTTGCGCCATTTAAAAAAGCTACAAACGCATTAGGATCACCTACAACATTTCTATACCAAGCAATACCTTGTCTGTTATAATTGATATGGTCTTCAGCACCAAGATAGTGTTGATCGTTTCTTTCTTTATTAGTACTGAACTTATAGCGATAATTGATGGAAGAACGCCCAACCTTACCTGTTTTTGTGGTTACCAAAATAACACCATTAGCAGATCTTGCCCCGTAAATAGCCGTTGCAGCCGCATCTTTCAAGACCTCAACAGACTCGATATCATCGGCATTCAAAGCATAGAAAGAACCTGGAATACCATCAATTAATATTAAAGGTGAACCTGTACCGCTAAAACCAGTGCCTCCACGCAAAATAATTTGTGGCGTAGAGCCAGGTTGTCCAGTTGTGTTAGTCACTCGCAAGCCCGCAATTGTACCCTGTAATGCCGTGGCGACGTTAGATCTTGTGGATGTTTCTAGAATTTTAGTATCCAATTTCGAAACTGAAGTTGTCAATTGTGACCTACTTTGTTTACCATACCCTGTGATGACAATTTCGTCCAACATGGCGGTATCTTCAGCTAAAGATATGTTTAATGTCTGCCCTGTAACTTTAGCTTCGCTGGCTTTATAACCCACAAAACTGAACACAAGCATGTCTCCAGCCTTCGCTTTGATGGTATAATTTCCATCAAAATCGGTAACCGCACCAGTGCTAGTGCCTTTAACAATAACAGTGGCTCCGGCCAATGGCAATTGATCTCCCGATGAAATCACTGTACCTGTTACGCTCATATCCTGACCAAAACTTAAGGCTGGTAAGGCAAAAAGCAAAATAAATATCAAATACATGATATTGAAGTCTTTGTTTCTCATATTAAACTGTTTGAATTAATTAAAATTGAATTAACATTAATAAAGGCATTATGTAATACATAATGCAATGTACATATTAAAACGAACTCTACAAGAGTTCTTTTATGAAAATATTAACAGAGAAACATCTTTTTTAAGAATTGTGCTATCATTGCTGAATAGTTGTAGATATGTCGTGGTAATTCCGTTAATTATTTTGAATTAAGAAACCGGATATTTATGTAGAATAGGGTCAATTATAGGATTTCAAAACATAAAATCGATTGAGATTATTACGTTTTAAATTTCAGATGAGCTGCTCAGATGTCGTTTTTGAGCATTTCAACATCTGGAATGTTAAGCGGAATGGCGTTTTGACACTGCAAATCACTATGCTACTCCAAAAGAACCGAAACTCTACGACAGACTCAACATCTGCCCGATGGCATAGAGAAACAACCCATGCACCTGTCAGGCCTGGATTTTATCAATACATTCAGATTAAAAATGAATAGTCCCGAGCTTTAGCTGGGATATGGAAGTGTAGTAGTTTATCTCCTATTCAGGACTCTTCGGATTTAAAGGTCTAATGGTAATATCACTAATAAGCATATTGTCTGGTGTCTGCAAGATATACACCAAGGTGTTGGCCAAATCTTTTGGTTGTAGCATATTATGATGTGAGGCGATTCCTGAACTTTCAAAAAAATGAGTATCAATGGAACCTGGATTAAAACACGTGACTTTGATATTAAAAAAGCGAAGTTCTTTGAACAAAGCATCACTAAATCCTTGAATTCCAAATTTTGTAGCACAATATGCTGCAGATTCCGCCCTACCTGTACTTCCTAAAATAGAGCCGATATTTATAATATGGGATCCTTCTTCCTTTTTCTTCATTAGGCCAACCACTTGTGAGGTCATAAAATACAAGCCGTTTAAGTTGGTATTGATCATCGTCAACCATTCTTCAGAAGGCATTTCATCTATTTTACCAAAGGAACCAGTTCCCGCATTATTAATGAGAATTTCGGGACTATGGCTTTCTGAAAAGGTTTCGTTAATCCAGCTTTTTACAGTTTCATGATTTGAAATATCCAAAGGAACTGACACAAAGTGATCGCCCAATTTATCTTTTAAGGATTGCAGTGCTTTTACGTTTCGCGCAACCCCATATACTTTTGCGCCACTATGAATCAATGCTTCCGAAATGGCCGCACCAAGCCCGCTACTTGCACCGGTTACTATGGCTGTTTTATTTAGAATGTTCATGATTTTGAGTTTTATTTATTAATTATATCTGATAGAATTAATAGCTCGTCATTATGCGACTTTGATTGTTTTCTGCAGAAATATCATAAATAGACGCACAATTACCTTAGAATAGTTTTCAAAGTAGAATTTTTTTTCCAAGTTACTATAAAACCTTTTTTTTTATTTTATCTTTGCTTTTCAAATTCGGCAATGAGGTCTGCCTTGAACCGTTCCGCTTGGAACTGATGACATCTACTTTTAATGGCTTACGCTACCGTAGAATCATTATTTAAGGCAATATGGACAAAAATAAAATTAAGAGTTTTTTATTCTCATTCGAACAAATACCCACTTTATTATATCTTTTAAAATGGACTCTCATCTGCTTGGTCTTAGGAGTCATCGTTGGAGGTGTTTCTGCTTTTTTCTTACTGAGTTTAGAATGGGCTACAAACTACAGAGAATCACATTTATGGATTATCGCCTTATTGCCTGTTGGAGGATTTATCATCGGATTATCCTATCACTTATTTGGAAGTAGTGTTGTAAAAGGCAATAACTTATTGCTTGAAGAGCTTCATTCTCCGAAGAAAATAATTCCATTTAGAATGGCGCCACTCGTTTTGTTTGGAACCATTGTAACCCATTTATTTGGCGGTTCGGCAGGTCGTGAAGGAACAGCAGTACAGATTGGCGGCGCGATTGCGGATCGATTTACAAAAATTCTCAACCTATCCAAACGCGATCGGCAAATTGTATTGATTGCAGGTATAAGCGCAGGTTTTGCCTCTGTTTTTGGCACGCCCTTGGCTGGCGGAATTTTCGCATTGGAAGTTCTGATTCTAGGTCGGATACGATTGGACGCCATAATCCCAAGTTTTATGGCCGCAGTTTTTGCCAATTATTTTTGTGAAATATGGGGTGTTTCACATACCCAATATACTATTAGTACTGTTGCAGAAATGACGCCCATAAATTTGTTATGGTCTTTATTGGCCGGAATTATTTTTGGTCTGGTGGCCATGCTCTTTTCAAAATCGACTCATTTTTGGAGCAATCTTTTTAATAAGCATATTAAATATCCACCACTCCGTCCTGTCATTGGAGGAACCCTATTGGCAATTGCCATCTATTTTATGGGTACGACCAAATATATTGGTCTTGGAATACCTACAATAGTGGATGCTTTTAACATTGATCTTAATTCTTACGATTTCATCTTAAAGCTTTTATTCACATCCTTTACCCTCGGCGCTGGTTTTAAAGGAGGTGAAGTAACACCTTTATTTTTTATTGGTGCTGCTTTAGGAAATGTACTCATCTGGTTTATTCCTTTGCCAATGGGTTTACTTGCCGGAATGGGATTTGTAGCCGTTTTTGCAGGAGCTACCAATACACCTCTCGCCTGTACTGTAATGGGTATTGAACTTTTCGGAATAGAATCAGGAGTTTTTATTGCCTTGGCTTGTTCTACAGCTTATCTATTTTCAGGTCATACCGGCGTTTATTCTTCTCAAATTATTGGCAGTCCAAAGCATAGTTTATTTATTCGAGAGAAAGGTCTTCATCTTTCTGAAATTAAAAATAAAAGAACAAAAACAGAACAAAAAAACGGAGAACTTGATGACGATTAGGATCTATTTTGAATAGCTCAAAAAATCAATAAGCCATCCTTTTTTAAAACAAATGTACGCTTCCGACGTTTCAACGGAACTTATGAAACGGGCCAATGATTTTGGTTTACATCAGTTGCCTCCTTGCTTAACACTTTTCCATTGCTTCAATAAAAAAACGACCCTCCAGATTTTCAGTCTGAAATGGTCGTTTTTGAAAAACATTAGTAAAACATACGTAACCCTTTCTCGTTAGGGGTCAACGATTATCTTTCCTTTCATTGTGGGATGGATACTGCAATAATATTCAAAGGTATTGCTGATGCTCTTTTCCCAGGAACTGCTCAAGGCCAAAGTACCTGAAGTCCATCTGTTTTTAGGAAAATCCGTAATGTTGTGAGGCACGAGATCTTTGTTTATCCATAGGACTGTATCTCCTTTGTGCACGTGCAACTCGGCTGGGTCAAACACCATTCCTTTTATAATCACGATATGCTTGGTATTTGTGACTAGGGTTGGATTAATGGCAGTGAAACTCCTTAATGGCCATAGTGCATCTGTCTTTTGACTTTCAACAAAAGAACGGTTTACAAAAAACAGCAAACCGATTCCACATAACACTAAAACGCTCCACAGCTTACCTGTTGTCATGTCCTACATCTTATGGTTGGCTTGAGCGTTTTTTGCCATATGCAAGTGATGCTCTAATATTGGCAAAACACTCTGCAACAAATCTTTTAACTCTGCATTTTGAGTTTGCGGGATCAGGACATTTTTAACGGTGGAGATCACTGCTTCGTGATAGCTCACTTCATTATCAATATAAGCTTTGTCAAATGCTTTCCCTTCCTTACTGTCTAAAGTCATTTTTGTTTTTTTGGCATCATCCATCAAACTTTTGGAAACGGCATTATCTTTTGGGGTAACACCTAATTTTTTTGCCAATGCCACTGCTTGATTAATAACAGAGGTGTGGTCGTCAATCATGGTTTGTGCAAATTTTCGAATTTCCGCTTCTTTTGATTTTTTTAGAGCGATTTTCCCATAATCCACATCAATCTGATTGGCGGTTACAGCCACCGATGCAATTTCGGCATCGGTAAGCGTGGGAGTGGTTTTATTCTGCGCCATAGTCGGCATTGAAAATAGGGCAGCCACAAATAGTAGCATCATTGTGTTAATTTTAAATGTTTTCATGTTTTTGTTTTTTATTAATTAGTATTACTGAAATATTATGGTCCACTAAAATCTAGATGATTTTTTAAACCTTGCTTATTTTACTGTAAGTATTCCCTTCATACCGGCTCCAAAATGTCCTGGAAACGTACAGATGTACATGTATTTTCCAGGTTTTTTAGGTGCATTAAAAGTTACTTCTACCGTTTTTCCGCCAGCGGCCATACCTGTATGAGCAATAATCTGGTCTTTCAGTTTTGGATCAATATAACCGTTGTCGGCATGTTTCATTCCCGCCTTGTCAAAAGCCTCTGCATCAGTTGATTCCTTCAACAACACGAAATTGTGTGACATCGCAGCCGCAGGAAATTTGCTCTCATTAGATAATTTGACGGTAATTTTTTGCCCAGGTGTGGCTTGGATACTTTCAACTGAAAACTTAAGTTGATCCGTCCCTGTAATTGCAACGACTTTAGCAGTCTGTGCAAGTGCGTTTGCTGAAATAAATAAAAAGAAAATGGTCATCCATGTGAATGCATTTTTTGAATAATTTGTCAACTTTTTCATGATTTAAGTATTTTATAAATTGATTTCCGGATCGACCTCCATAATGACAACTACTTAAAAAGTTTTTTTAGAATTCTAAGCGTAAATTCCTTTTTCGACCAGAAGATAAAGAGATTCCAGTCTTCAGCACAGGATCGCTTTAGAGTATTTGCGACGCGTCTATGCCATAATCTACCACGAAAAGAACTGTCTTGGTAAATTAATCTTGAATAAATCAATAGTAACAAAAGGGGCAGGTTTTGTTTTACGTTACCAGATAAAACCAGTGTATGGTTTATTTGTCTTTAAAAAAGATGTAAATCCAACCTAAAGATAATTAATAGTTTTCAAATCGGAGGAGTTTATCGGATTTAAAATTAAGAATTACATAACATTTAACACAAGTGCAACCTAACGAAATAAAAACATACTTCATTAGAATTCAACACATTAAAAACATAAGAGCATCATCGATAAACTCTCGATGCAATAGTTCGATTTCACCTACAATTCCATACCTGCGTTCCTTGCGCTGAACTTTGCGTTCCTTGCGGCTAACATTATTAAACGCAAAGACACAAAGGTTTTCGCAATGGTCGCAACGGAAATAAAAACTTAAAAATACTTTTAATCTACTTTACAAAAACCATCTCAAATTAAACGACGCATTCCATACTTCAACATCCTGCCCGTACTAAAAAGGTACGTTCGGGCGGGTCGTTATTCAGAATTCGACATTAAAAGCTCTCATGTTCTGAAGATAACGATAAATAATTTCTAAGCGGATTCAATTTCCCGCCTCCGCAAAAGCTTAGAATGGGCTGGCTGCTTCAACTTCAATCTCCTTGCGTTCCTTGCGCATAACTTTGCGTCCATTGCGGTTAGATCAATTAAACGCAAAGACACAAAGGTTTTCGCAAAGGTCGCAACGGAAATAAAAACTTAAAAATACTTTTAATCAACTTCCTAAAAAGCACTATTCCGTAATAAACGACACATTCAATACTTCAACATTCAATACTTCAACATTCGATATTCGATATTTGTTATTCATTATTAAACTTCTTACAACACTTGTTCTTTAATAAGTTCCAATTCAATTATCTTTAGTGTTAAAAATTAAGAGATGCATATTATTTCATGGAATGTCAATGGCATTCGCGCCGTTGTTCAGAAAGATTTTTTCGACACCATTATAAAACTAAATCCCGATGTGCTTTGCCTTCAGGAAACCAAAGCGCAGGTTGATGAAACCGCAAACGCATTAAAACCGTTAGAGGGTTATCACAAGCATTATAATTCCGCAGTACAAAAAGGATATTCCAGCACTGCAGTGTTGAGTAAAACCGAACCGATTTCCTTTACTAACGATATGGGAATTGCCGAGCACGACAATGAAGGAAGGGTGCAATGTACCGAATTTGAGGACTTTTTTCTGGTCAATGTCTATGTTCCAAATTCGGGTCAAAAACTGGAGCGATTGGGCTATCGTCAACAATGGGACGCGGACTTCTTGGCCTATCTCACAAATCTTGAAAAAATCAAACCTGTGATTGCCTGTGGTGACTTTAACGTGGCACACCGTGCCATAGATCTTAAAAATGACAAAGCAAACTACAACAAAACAGCGGGCTATACTCAAATTGAAATAGACGGGATGGATAATTTTCTGAAAGATCAATTTGTCGATTCTTTTAGACTTTTACATCCTGATACAGTTGCCTACACCTATTGGAGTTACCGTTTCAAGGCACGAGAGCGCAATACGGGCTGGAGAATTGATTACTTTTTGATCAGTAAAGTTTTAGTGGATAAAATAAAAGCCGTTACTATTTATTCAGATGTTATGGGGTCGGACCATTGCCCAATTGGACTTGAGATTGATTTGTAATCTAAACTTGACAATAATATTTAGACACTGACCTGACCGTCCGTTTAGGCGGGCTTCACGGAGTTACACGGATAAATTAGTTAGGCTCATTGAGATTTGTGACCTAATTACACGAATCAAAAAACTTGAGGTATTTAAAAAACCTAGTAAATATTCGTGTCTAAAAAACAGATGGCATGAAATGGAAAATGAGAATCAATCAGCGCAGAATACAGTAACTTTTTCAGTTACAAAGGACGCTCTTTACCCAAATTTTAAAATAGGAAATTCTATACCCAAAGATTCTACTGCCGATCAAACCGCTCTAAATACTTCCGAAAGTAGCGCAGGCATCGACCTCGAGGCAATCAAAAAAATTGAAGAAAAACTGAAGCTAACCTTTCTATCTGAAAAAGATGCAGAAAACCATGTCTGCATGGCTAACAACCCCGAAGTGCGTGACGAGTTTAAGGACATTTTTGACATTAAAGATCTGCTGGATTTTAGTTATGCCGTATTACATTCACCCAGCTATCTCGAAAAATACAAGGAGGTATCAAAAATGGATTGCTTTCAAATCCCCTATCCCAATGATTCTTACCATTTCTGGAAATTAGTAAATCTTGGTACAAAATTGAGGGATTTGAATCTGAGGGAAGCGCCTTCAGATGAAACGCATAACCACGAAGCTGTTGAAATTTTAAAAAGAATTGCGGAGATTAAAGTCGAATAGAATTTCTAAAAAACTAAAAAATATAAGACACGAACCTGCCCGACTGCGTCATTCAGGCGGGTTTCACGAATACTCACTAATTTTTAAAAATCCTTTAGATTTTTAATTGGTGTCAATTAGTGAAATTAGTGTCTAAAAAAATACAAGCGAGTTTAAATAGGTTATCCTTAAATCAATATTACGATGAAAACACAAAACAGCACTTCTCTAAAAATCAGGTGTAAATTATTTGCTATCAATTTCATGAATGCAACAGTACGCACGACCATTACGTCCGTGGCATTATTCTGAAAACCAAGTTGTGCAACTCAGCGCTCACTGGTATCTGACATGCTAAGCGACTGTTTACTGTAACAGCCTCGCTTTTTGAAAGCGTCTCTTTTTCATCCGCTTCCATCTTTTCAGAAATACTGCCTTCAAGAATTTGAATGTCACAAGTGCCACACCATGCCCGACCCTTGCAGTCGCCAACATCTTCCATATACTTATCAAAGAGCAGGTCCATTAAATTATGATATTCGTTGAGCTTGAATGCTGCGCTGCATTCTTCATCGAACTCATTGATATAAGTAAAACTGTAACTTTCAGATGCCATAAATTGTATGCTATAAATATTCAGAGTGCCTCAACCGGAATCACTTTAAGGCTGTAAAAACACTTCCGTTTAAGATGTTAAAGTTAAACTAAGTCGTCCAATGAAATCAGGTATTATCCTGAGCATTTTGGTTAAAAAAATCCCAACCTTCAGCACATAAAAAGGGAGTGCTTCAGATTGGGACTAAGTAGGTGTTGTCTTTTTTTCTTTAAATAACAGGTGTTATTTACAACTTATCCATCTCTTCCATCGCAATGGAGGCGTGGGCATAAGCCGCACCGGCACGCATTTCTGCAGCCACCCAAATGGCTTCCATCATTTGTTCTTTACTGGCACCTTTTCGACTTGCTGTTATTGTATGTCCCTTAATGCAATTGGCACATTGAGTCACATGTGAAACTCCCAAAGCGATCAATTGTTTTGTTTTTTCATCCAGTGCTCCTGCCTTAAATACGGTATTACTAAAAGTTCGCCAAGTTTCTACGATATGCGGCGCCAAATCTGCCTTTTTCTTAGCCATTTCTGGGGTAGACGTTGGATATAACTTTTCTTCCATATTACCTTCCATAGCATCAACAGCAATAGCAGCATGCGTATAAGCGCCACTTGCCCGTCCAGCAGCAGCCACCCAAATGGCCTCCATAATCTCCTCCTTGCTAGCGCCTTTACGCATTGCTTGTGGAGTATGAGCTCTTATACAATACGGACATTGAGTTACGTGTGCAACGGCGACCGCAATAAGTTGTTTTGTTTTTTCATCCAAAGCGCCTTCTTGAAATACCGTTTTACTGAAAGTGCGCCAGGCTTCAATTTGTTGAGGAGCTAAATCTGCTTTTTTGCGAGCTAAATCTTGTGCGCTGTTCATATTTACAATTTTATAATGTAATTGAAATTATAAGAGTTGGGCGTCCATGGTAATTTTTAAGCTCAAGGCTTTACTGACTGGACAGTTATCTTTGGCGGCGTTGGCACATTCCATAAATTTATCTTGCGTGATGTTCGGTATTTTTGCTTTGAGCGTCAAATGAGATCCGGTAAGTTCCAGCTTATCGACATCCATATTTACTGCTGAAGACACCTCAAGAGCATCTGGAGTGTAGCCTTCCTTTCCAAGAATCATGCTTAACGCCATCGCAAAACACCCGGCATGAGCTGCTGCGAGCAATTCGTCTGGATTAGTGGCTTTGCCTTCTCCAAATCGAGAATTGAAACAATATTCTGAATTGTTCAAAACCTTACTTTGGGTGGTAATTTTTCCTTCGCCTTCTTTTAATGAGCCGTTCCACACGACATGAGCTGTACGTTTCATAATTTGATGTTTTAGATGTTGTGTTTTATGTTTCAGTTATGGACGAGAAGTTTAGTAGTGAGGTCTGATTTTTGTATCAAGAATTTTTCGCAACATCTTCCACACGTTTAGCACTATCGCCTTTATTTAAACTTAACCGGACGATACTGTCTTTTACAGCAGTCAAATCGTGAGGCACATCACCTTCCAACGACACCAAATCACCTCTATTTAATGTATGAATCTCTCCGTTGACTCCGAAATCAATACAGCCTTCAAAAATTTCGACCACAATAGCGAAAGGCGTTTTATGTTCTTTCATAACTTGGCCTTTCTTAAAAGCGATGCGAATTTCCTTGCCGTTCTCAGTTTCTAATAATACTTGAATGGTTGGACGGGTCTCGTGGTATTCAATGTTGTTGGTTAATGATGCTGTTTTCATGTAGCGTACTATTTTTTATTGTTATTAAAATTATTTATTTTCATTCCCACGAAGGTGGGAATCTTATAGTTTAAGTTCTTTTCAAAATTAAGGGATAAAAGTTTTATACATGTTGGTTTTGCATAACCTGTAATTTTTGAATAAAATTCAATAAAAGCAACCGCTCTTTCCCTAAAATTATAGTGCAAAACTAAACATAATTTTAATTAGGACAAAACTATCCGAATTAAAATTTTGTTATATAAATATCATTTATTGTTTTTAAGCTACCGAAATACGATTATGTGTTTTCCTACATTAACGTTTGCTAAAGAGAATATGGCGTCCCTCTGGGACTCTGATCATTCTTTAATTTTATAATCTATTAATATTTCGCCCCTCTGGGGCTGTGCTTTCCTCAATGACGTTAACCGGATTTGGCTCAAATTCATTGTGAATTTAAGAACCATTTTTTCGCGAAACTTCGTATCTCTTTTGTGCAACTTTGCGTTATAACTTTTTTAAGATACCAAGAACATTCGTATTTCAAAATACAAATCTTTAAGGCTTTACGAGTCCTCCAAGTTGAGAATTTCGTTCTCCCTATCTACACAAAAGATTTATAAAGGTCCATATTCCAATACATAATAAGATAGAATAGACCAAAAGCAATAAATATAATCACTAAAGCCCAAACCCAAGCAGGGACGGCCTTTGGTGTTTCAGAACCTCGAATTACAAAAAAATCGGAGGTTTCACTGCCATAAGCGTTGATGGTAATCGGAATTTGAGCATCAACCGTTTCATTATCTTTTAAGCCCACCACCGCTATTTCAGGTCCGTTGCGCACAATAAATGGTATTTCACGAACGCCTTCGATATTATTTGAGGATTTTGCCACAATTTTCAACGTGTGTTTCCCGTCGGGAATCTTGGTGGTATCCAAGACGATCTTAACCGGTGGCGCAAAGGATGCAAATGGCTGTGGGCTATCATCCAAAAAAACTTTTATGATTCTATTATCTTCCATAATTTTAAAATCCTTCGTTTCTAACAATATTCTTGATATGGTCGGGGTTGTTCTCCTTAGGTCTTATTAAATATTTAAGACTGTAGAAAAGCGTAAAACCAACAATAATAACAGCGCCCCAAATAATAAAATAGTCGAGGTTTCCCGATGGTCCTTGGCCATGGGTAATATTTTCAAATCCTTTCGGTTGATTTTTCTTGCAGAGATCGCAAGCGAAGGTCATATATGGACCCCAAAAAAATAACCACGCCCCTAATAAAGCTCTTTTTTTCATCTCTTATTTATTTAGTTCCATCTCCACATATTGTCGAATTTTAGCCACATCCTCTACAGTCACAGCTGGTGCAGCATTACCCCAGCTACTGCGTTCATGGGTCAGAATAGCTGCAATTTCAGCATCATTAAGTTGGTCGCCAAATGGTGGCATGACGCCATAATCGGGACGCGCATTGTAACCTTGTATGATGATCCTGATCAGTTTTTCTGAATTGGCATCATTTACAATGGCACTTCCAACCAATGACGGAAAAGCACCCACAACACCCTTGCCTGTTTCTTGATGACATGCTGCACACACTTGCGAAAACAGTTTGCCACCATCCAATGCTTGACTGCCACCCTCGGCGCGTTCGGCCTGGATTTTTTTAAGCGCTGGGATAAAAGCATCTACGCCACCTGGTAATTCCGTTTGTTTCAGATATTTTAAATAATCCACCAAGCGCAGGGCATCATTGGACGCAACTATTTTTAGACCCGGTTTATTAAATAATTCCTTCGGAACGGCGACAACCTTATCACCCTTATTTACGGCTGAACTATCCACTTCTCTAAACAACCAAGGATAAGAGGGCATCACAGAGGCTGAAACGACCGCTCTTGGATTGTACAAATGGAGCAAATGCCAATCTTCGCTGGGTTGACGCACTCCAATATTGGTCAAATCCGGCCCGGTACGTTCACTTCCCAAAAGAGAGGGCGATTGTCGCCAAACGTCCATTCGCTGTTTGCTATAAAAATAATCTGAAGGAATGGATGGCCTGCTCCCCCATACTTTGTCCATTTCGATATTACGAACCTGTTGCGTGTGGCAAGCCATACAGTTTTCAGACACATACACATGAAGGCCTACGCGTTCATTGGCGGTCAATGGTTTTTCATCGGGAATGGGCTCCGTTTTTTGCATCTGAAAAGCTGGAAGGATAGCGATAAGAATACTCAAAGCAATAAATACACCACCTGCTGTAAGTACCAAATTTTTATGTTCTTTGTGAAAATTAAGCATGTTATAGGTATTATTAAACGGTTATTTCTTCTACTTTTTTCGATTTCAATGACGGACTCATCTTATCGTATCCTTTTACCATATAATAAAAATTATAGGCAAACACCAAGTGGGAGGTAAACATCAGCGAACCCCCAATGGCACGCCACACCCAATACGGACGCATCAATATGACCGATTCGATAAAGGGATTACTGTCAATCCAACTTAAACCTTTGTAGGTACCACCTGCCATGAGCGACATCATATAGGCAAAAAGTCCTATAAAGGCCAACCAAAAATGAGCACCTACCAATACCTGTGAAGGTTCCCTTCCGGTCAATTTTGGTACAATTGCATAAATGGAAGCCCACAGGAAGAACGCGACAATACCATACATGGTCATATGCGAGTGGGCCACGTTAAAATCAGTAAAGTGCCAGACAAAATTGGTAAATCGAAAAGCCTGCACACTGCCTTGCATGGAACCCACAAAATAGAATACGGTGCCCACCAAGAAAAACGGGAGCACATAACTTTTGGAAATGTGATTCCAACTTCCTTTCATGGTCATTAAAAAGTTAGTAGTCCCAGCCACAACCGGAATGGCCATTCCGGCACTAAACACAATCGCTATAGTTTGCAACCACCATGGCAACGGACTAAAGACAAAGTGATGCGTGCCAATCATGGTATAGAACAACATCTGTGTCCAAAATGCCAAAACTCCTAAGGAATAGGAATAAATAGGTTTATTCAGTGATGAAGGCAGATAGTAGTACACCAAGCCGAGGGTAAAAGTCATAAACCACATCCCAACACCTTGGTGCATATAATAACCTTGTATGACGGTTTCTCCCAAGCCATCTTGATAAAACGGCAAATAGCCAATGATGGCCAATACAATGGTCCAAATTAGAGACGCCAGAATAAACCAGTTCGATATATATATTTCTGAAATTTTACGGGTGGCAACGGTTTTATAGAAATTCCAGAACGTGATAATCAAGCCAATGGCGAAAAGTAACATGACCGGCCAGATGTACTCTCTATATTCTCCACCGCCATTATTGATGCCTGCCATCAAACATATACTACCCAATAGGACGGTTGCATTGATAAGCGCCCATCCTATCCATGCCCAGCTATAATTGTAGATTTTGGTGTTTGAAGTGCGTGCAATGACAAAATACCCCAGGCCAATCATCGCTAAGGATGACCATCCCCAGAACACCATATTGGTATGCACAGGCCGCAAACGACCAAAACTAAACCATTGTTGATGGTCCATTTCGGGCCAAACAAACTTCATTCCTAAATACTGTCCAATCAAGGTGCCTAACACCAACCACAATGTCGCCGCTCCAATATAATAAATGACAATTTTCTTTAACTCTTGAGGTGTTTCGAGACTGAGCGATGTTTTTTTCTTTTCAGCAAAAAATGCATTGCTTGGATTTCTTACCACGCGTTGCAACAAACCTTTTTCATCAATCGCTTCGTTTTCTCCCGATAATTCGTCCCCTTGTAACTTGTATTTTAAAGCTGCTTTTCGCTTTTCTAAGATACTATCGATGCCCGCTTCGTCCAAGGCCACAATCTCATCATCAAATGCGATTTGATTTTTACTGAGCTGCCGACGCTTTAAAGTATCGATATAACCATTTATTTTAATGAATAAAATAATGATCGCGATGATCAGTACAATGGCTATTAAGATGAAAGTCCCAATAATCCCAGGGCTGGTAAGCCAATTATCTGTCGTGATTTTCTCTTGGGCACTTAAAATATTTGGGAGGGCCATTAGAAACAACAAGATTACTATCTTATATTTTCTCATAAAGTTTAATTTATTCCGTTTTAATATTTATTGTTCAAATATTCTTGGCTTCTAAAAATATTCAACCAACATTCCAGTTTTATCGAATAAAAACAGGCTCATTGAGTTGAGAATATTTCCTTTAGTTCATACCAAATGCCCAAAAATCACTCGCATAGTTTACAAGTAAATTGGCAATACGGTAATTAAATTCTAACACACATCCCTTTTAAGCGGAGTAGTCATTGATGGCGAAAACACTAGTAATTAATACAAGCGTATCAATTATTTGAAATGCTTTCGAACCCTTCAGAGGACTCTTGATTGGATGTTAACACACAACTTTCAGTCAGTTGATAAAGTGTTTTCGCAGTAAAAGCAATAAATGAATTGACTTTTTTTTGCAATTTCCTTAAGATTTAAACTTGTTCTTTACTCTGATTTAGGTAAAGAAACACATGCTTTACGGTTCCATTCGCAAGATTTTAAAAAGCATAAACCTGACTTCGTACTACAAATATAAGCTCTGAATCTATATCAGACTAATTTATCCGATATTAAATATAAAAAACAATTGAAAAACCATGCTCAATTTAGAGCACCACTACATTTGCCATGCGGAACCTACTGACATTGTCCGTTTTTCACATAAATACTTGATATTGAAGATCACAAAACAAAAGTATTTAATTAAATTCCTGAAATCAAAAAGAAAATAACAATTACGAATAGCATAAAGATATAAAATAACCGAAATAGAATGAGTAGAAGACGTAAAAAAATCAGACCGAAATTTCAGAAATCGTATTTGAAAATTCAATCGTTAATGAGTTGAACAAAAAATATTCTTTGGCGCTTCAAAGAAATTCGTGGCCTCGAATTCCCATCTAAAACAAAAAAGCCTCCCTAAAAAGAGAAGCTTAATTTTTATCAGATGGATATTACAATGCGTCGTAGAAATCCTCATATTTTGCAGCACAGGTTATTATTCCTGATCAAACTCTAAGATGTCCTTCGAGTTAAATCCAATATGGATGGTATCTGCAATATTTTTATCTTGGGTCATTACAGTTAACTGCTCGCCAGACTCCAGCTTTAATAGTAATTGAACGGAATCTCCCAGTTCAATCTTTTTAATGACCTCAGCGGTTGTGATGTATTCACAGTCAAAATCCTCAGCAGTAGGATTCACTCTAATCTTTTCGTTCCGAATAGCGTGACAACAAGTTTCCTTCAACGGACACTTAAAAGCATTCTGTAAGTTCTTATTGATGCGCACAGTGCTTCCAAATAAGGAAGCGACATATAAGGTATTGGGATTTACATAGAGATTTGCCGCCGCATCTTTTTGAACGACCTTACCATTTTGCAAGATTAAAATTTCATCGGCGACTGAAAGCGCATCCTGCGTATCGTGGGTAACGAACAAGACCGTGACTTTCGTCTTTCTGATAATATCAAATACCTCATTTCGCAATTGCGTCCGCAACATCGCATCAAGGTTACTAAAAGGCTCGTCTAAAATCAATAACGAAGGTTCTGGCGCTAAAGCTCGTGCTAATGCCACCCGTTGCTGCTGTCCTCCCGAAAGTTGGTGTGGATAGCGCGATCCCATATCGTGCAAACCAACCAAATCAAGCATTTCCTGTGCTCTTGCTTTCTTGTTCTTTACTTTTGAAATCCCATATAACACATTATCCAAAACGGTTAAGTGTGGAAAAAGAGCATATTCTTGAAAAACCAATCCGATCTTTCTTTTTTCAGGCTGCACAAATTTCCCTAAGGATGCCATCACTTTTCCACCCATTAAAATAGTGCCATGATCGGGCCTTTCGAGCCCGGCAATTAAGCGCACCAAAGTTGTTTTTCCACTTCCACTCTCTCCTACAATGGCACAAACATGTCCTGCCTTCAAATTGAAAGTCACATCTTCTAAGGCGTAGTTTTTGCCCTTATCAAAACTTTTGGAAAGAGAATCTATTGTTAACATGGTTATCTTTTAATCAATAATTTATTTAAAAATATCACCGGAAGCATGGCGGTAAAGATAATGAAAAGAGACGGGATGGCTGCTTCCATGACCATCTCGTCACTTGCGTATTCGAAGGCTTTCACGGCTAACGTATCAATGTGATAGGGTTTCAAAATGAGGGTTAATGGCAATTCTTTCATCACATCAATAAAAACCAAAATCACGGCACTGAATACGCCTGTTTTAATGAGTGGAAATTCAATCTTAAAAAACGTTTTTAAATTTCCTACACCCAAAACTTTAGATGAATCAGGAATCGAATTATCGACTTTTAATGCTGTGGAATCTATCGGGTTATAGGCTACAGCCAAGAAACGAACGGCATAGGCATAAAATAGCGCAATCAAGGTGCCATTGATGATTAATCCCGAATTAATCCCAAAATTGCTTAATATTTTAATCAGCCATTTGTCTAAGGCTAAGGTTGGAATCATAATCCCAATGGCAATCACAGCCCCTGGAATGGCATATCCTAAAACGCCGATTCTTGCAATATTTTTAACCGAACGCAACGTGCTCCATTTGGAAAAGTAAATCAATAAAAGTGCAAAAAACACGGTAATCACAGCAGAGGTAATCGCGATGCCGAAGCTTTGCAGCGAAATCATGATAAACTCCATATCAAAAACCGTAGACGCCGTTAGTACCGCCCAATAAATCAATTGTGCTACAGGTAAAATAAACCCTAAAAGCACTGGTAGAAATACGACGGAAAAGATGCCCCATTTCATCCACTTCGAAGGCTCTTTACGCTGGATTTGTGTGCTATTGGTTTTTGAAGAGGTAAACTTCACTTTCCGCACTTGCCATTTTTCGAAAAGGATCAAGGCGAAAATAATGACGATTAACAAGGCGGATAAATACACAGCTGTTTCGGGCTCCTCCAATGAAAACCACGATCGGAAGATTCCGGTTGTAAAGGTATTGACCCCGTAATAACTGGCGGCGCCATAATCGTTAAGGACCTCCATCCACACTAAAACCAATCCAGCAACAATAGCAGGGCGCGAAAGGGGTAACATCAGTTTGAAAAAGGTTTTACGTTCACTAACGCCCAACATTTTAGAAGCTTCTAAAAGATTATTGGCCTGATTCAAAAAGAACGCTCTTGCACTGACATAAACATAAGGAAACAAAGAAATACTCAATACAAAGGCCAGTCCCGCGCGATTCATGATATCAATACGTATAAAACCGAGATTCAGCTGTCGAAACAGAAGTTCCAAACTGCCTCCATAATCGAAAATCCCGGCATAAGCATAGCCAACAATATACGAAGGGATCGCCAGTGGAAGGATCAGCAGCCATTCCATTTGTTTACGAAAACGGAAGTCGAAACGCGACACCAACCACGCTGAGGAAATCCCCACTACCAAAACGATGATACTACAAAAAAAGACCAGATATAAGGAGTTCCAAATATATTCTGGCAATAAGAATTTAACGATGTGACTCCATGTTTCCCCAGGACCAGAAAACAACTCTACCCCAATAAACATAATGGGTAAAGCCAAGAAAAAGACGATGGCCAGCGTAAAGACTGACCATCTGTTACTATCTCTTTTGAGTCTTTGGAGCCTCGTTTTTAATGAGAAAGCCTTATTTCTATTTCCAACCTGCTTCATCAAAAATCAAAACTGCTTTTTTATTATGTTCGCCTAATTTGTTTAATCCTAAGTTATCTTCTTTAAAATCTCCCCAATTTTTAATGTCTTGAACTGGCGCTACACTTTCTAAAACAGGATATTCGTAATTAGCATTCGTAAATATGTTCTGTGCATCTTCACTAATTAAATATTCAATGAACAGAATGGCGTTTTCCTTGTTTGGTGCATATTTAGCAACACCTGCACCACTAACATTGATGTGCGTTCCTCTATCGTTCTGATTTGGAAAAAACAAACCTATTTGATTTGCTGCTTTCACTTCCTCAGGATCTGGAGAGTTTAACATCTTTCCGATATAATAGGAATTGACAATCGCTAGATCGCCTTCGCCTGCTACCACCGCTTTTACTTGATCTCTATCGGAGCCTTTTGGAGAACGCGCCATATTTGCAACCATGCCTTCTGCCCATTTTTTGGCTGCTTCCTCGCCATCATTAGCTATAATGGAAGCCATTAAGGATTGATTGTAAATATTAGAAGAGGATCTTACCAATATTTTTCCTTTCCACTTTTTATTAACTAAATCTTCATAAGTGGATAATTCTTCCGGTTTTACTCTGTCTTTAGCATAAGCTATAATCCGCGCTCTTTTGGTTAAGCCAAACCATTGGTTATCGACATCCTGTAAATGTAAAGGCACTGTATTTTCTAAGATTTCAGAATCTATACTTTGTAATAAACCTAGCTCTTTAGCGCGACTTAATCGTCCAGCATCTACAGTAATCAAAACATCAGCAGGCGATTGTTTGCCTTCCATTTTCATTTTCTGAATCAACTCATCTGCACTTGCATTGACCACTTTTACTTTAATGCCAGTTTTCTCTTCAAATTTATTGAAGATTTCTTGGTCTGGCTCATAATGACGGTGGGTATAGACATTAACGACCTGTTCATTGGTCGATTGTTGAACGGCAGAATTATCTTTTTTTTCGTTCTCGTTTTTACACGCAGCTAATAGGGAAAAAGCAGCGAGAGCTATTACTAGGTTCTTCATCTTATTTTTTTCTGAAGGGCAAAGATAACAATTTAGAATCGATACAAATAAGAGAATGCGTCAAAACATCGGATAAATTAAAAATTGAGTATCCTGAGGATGGAATTATAACCGGTAACGCTAAAGAAAAAACCCTATCGCTGACAAGTATTGCAACATATGTAAATTTTGTAGGTATGTACCTTTAAGCATTTCCTTTAAACTGCAGAAAAGAACAAACTGTACTTTCGGGAAAACACCTAAATTAAATACAGGACAAGTAATGTGCTTCATAAGATCCTAAAAGTCTAAAGCAAAATTCTAGTAAAGACCCTCATTATAATAACAGGTTTTAAAGGCTTCTTATTTCCTGTACTTCTGTTCACAATAATCTCTGTAGTGATCTTACTACAACCACTTCCAATTACTACTACAAAACAAACTAAAGCCCTCACATATCTTTGCAGTGTTCAAAAGAACCAAAATAAAAAACCTAACAACCCCTAATAATTAAAAATCATGAAAAAACAAATCATCATCGCAACATTAGCTCTTGGAGCATTCGTAATGGGAACTAACAATGTAAATGCACAAAAAGGAATAAATTCTAATCCAGTTAGCACCACCGTAAAAATCATCTTATCTGATGTGATCTCAATTGATTCTGGAAGCGTTGCATCTGAAGGAATCGTGGATTTCAACTACGTGACTACAACAGATTACAATACGGCTAAAAATGTAACGGTGGAAAACAGCTTGATCGTAACGTCTTCTAAAAACTTTGATGTTAAGGTAAAGGCAGAAGGCGAAAACTTTACAAGCGGAACTGATGTTATTCCAGTAAGCGTACTTCAAGTGAAAGCAGTAT
Organism: Gelidibacter sp.; assembly: GCF_053579655.1. Lineage (NCBI taxonomy): Bacteria > Pseudomonadati > Bacteroidota > Flavobacteriia > Flavobacteriales > Flavobacteriaceae > Gelidibacter > Gelidibacter sp. The sequence goes on from NZ_JBMDWE010000018.1 coordinate 86,534, forward strand.
CTGGCGGAACAATGGTTGGAACTCTTAATCAAATCACTCTATCGAATGCAGATCAAGTTTTGGTTTCGAACGCAACTTTAGGAGCTAAAAAATCATTGAGCATCGATTACTCCATCTCAGCGGAAAAAGCACAAACTGTACTTTTAGGAAAAGCACCTGGAACTTACACTCAAAAAGTAACATACACTGCAACGGCTCTATAGTCCAAAGCAAAATCACAATGGAAATCCTCAACACAGAAATGTGCTGAGGATTTTTTATTATATATAATTTGAACAAAATATTAATCTCTGTAGTGATCTTACTACAACCACTTCCAATTACTACTACAAAACAAAC